>NZ_NJGW02000021.1:0-80135 GCF_002216225.1 Pandoraea sp. CB10b_02 | reverse complement strand
GCCGCGCTTCGCGGCTCAGCGATCTCATGTCGGTTGCTTGCATGAATCCGAGTTGAGGGTGGTGCAGAAAATTTCAAGTGCGCAAGGGCCGGATCAATAGGATTTGGTGTTTTCTTCACCGGCAGGCTGGATCGCATGTGGTGGAAATACCCTCACTCCCGGGCCTACCGCGTCTCCCTCTTGGACATTGGCCACTTGTCCCAGACCTTTCTCCTGTGCGCCACAGCTTGCGGCTTGAAGACGTGGCTTTCGGGAGCCTTCCGCGACCGGGAGGTCAGAGCCCAACTCCTGATCGATGATGACGGTGAGCAACCGCTGCTCTTCGTCGGCGCTGGGCACGGGACGGGCGATGAACTCGATCCGGCGCGTAGAGCCATTGTGTCCCGACAACCGTCAACGGAAACACTTCCATGAGCGCCGTCGACATACTCCTTGGCGATTGGGATAAGTCGTCGTCCGTGCGGTCAAGGCCGCAAGCCTATGATTGCCTCTCCCTGGCGGACCCCACTACTTCCGAACGAGATTGGTTCTTTCGCAAGGCCTTGCCATATCTCGAAAATTCCGAATTCCGCACATTCGACAAGTCCGCCATCCAGTCGATACTGGCAGCAAATCTTGTCTATTTCCTCGAATACACAACACTGCTGGAACACCGCGTCGTGAACCGGTCCGTCGAGTCGATAGCGCATCGGGAACTTCCGGTGCGCGTGCCTGAAGACTTCCGTTGCGCAGCATTAAGAATCTACGTTGACGAGGGGTACCACGCGATGATGTCGTCGGACGTTGCGCTGCAGGTGCGATGCCGATTCGCGTTGCAAACGGGGCCTTCACAGACGTTTCCTCGCATCGAGCGGCTAACGCAGATGGTGAACGAGGCCAGCAAACGCGACCGACCGTTGATTGCATTTCTTGTTGGGTTTGTCGCGGAGACAGTCATAACTCGTGCATTCCTGGAAATGGCGCGTCCTACGCTGATACAACCCGTCTTCAGAATGCTTCGTGACCATCTCGATGATGAGTGGCGCCACAGTCACTATTTCTCCGAACTGTTCCAACTGGTATGGAAGAAAATGACTGCGCGAGAGCGAGCTGTCTGCTCCAGTACATTGCCCCGCATCATTCTTGAGTGCTTCTCGCTAGACGACGCGTGGCTCGCAAAAACACTTGACGCCCATGGCGTCTCCTCCGAATCGATCACATCCATAATCACCGATCGCCGCACAGAAGCCGCGCACCGCTCGAGGGCGAGGGACGGTGCGAAAGCGACGCTGGCAGCCATCAACCTGAGCGGAATGCTGGCGTCCCGCCAACACCGCATCCCATTTATCGAGGCCGGACTCCTCCCTATGGAGAACCACCTGTGACACCCGTCGCTGCCATCATTCTGACGAACGCGCTTACCGCCCTCAGTGCGCTTCCTCTCGATGTCATGCTGCCCTCGTTCGCCTCTATCGCGAACCGGTACGAAACCAGTGTCGACTCCGTCGCGTCGCTCGTGGGGTACTTCGCGATAAATTTCTCGCTGCTGCAGCTCTTCGTCGGCCCTCTGTCCGACCGTTTCGGACGCAGGCTCGTGCTGGTCACGGGATTGGTCATTGCATCCATAGGCGCCATCGGCGGCGCGCTGGCGCCGACTTACGCATCGCATGTGGCATTCCGTCTGCTTCAGGCTCTGGGATGTTCATGCTTCGTGCTCGCTCAGGCGATCATTCAGGATACCTTTCCGGGGGGCACCGGGCTCCGCGCCAGAATCGTAAACGTCACCTTCGGCGGCCTTTGCATTGCGTGCTCACCACTTCTTGGCGCCGTACTTGAGGAACACTTCGGGTGGCAGGCAAGTTTCTGGTTATTTGCTGCGATTGCCACCAGCGTCTGGTTTTATGCGGCATGGCATCTGAACGACCTTGCTCGCGCTCCCACCATGAGCCTTGCCAAATGCATGCGGCTCTATCTCGATCTGGCTACTCATCGAACTTTTCTCTGCTATACGTTTCTCGGTGCCTTCGCCTTTGCCTGTCACTTCGCCTTCGTCATCCTGTCACCGAGCCTGTTTGTCGAAGCGCTTGGATATAGCCCGTACGAATACGCCAACGTGCTCCTCCTGTATGGCGCCATTTACCTGCTGGGCGGTTTCGTCGCGGATCGGATGTCCAAGCGAGTCACTGTCAGAAGGCAGATCCAACTGGGCATCGCATTGTTGGGGGCGGCGAGTATGGCGATGATCGGACTTTACGTCTGGCTCGGAGATCACCTGGCCACCGCGATCGCACCCATGGCACTGGCAACGCTGGGTACAACACTCATACGCCCCGCAGCAGCAACGCTCGCGATGGAGGTCTTCGAATCATACGCAGGCACCGCGGCGGCGGCGGCCGGCGCCATTCGCTTCTTCATGGCAGGCGTCCTTAGCGTCGGGCTCTCCACCGTCGCGGTGTCAAAGTTTCTCGTGCTTGCGGCCTTGCTTCTCTGCGCATCGGCAATTTGCACTTTCATTTATTGGAGCGACCACAGACGTGAAAGTACCGAATTTGTATGCTGAGCCTAACGTCACTCTGTGCGACCTCGACAATGCGTCGTTCACATCGTTCGCTTCGCGAACGCAACACGACTTCGCCATCGCCACAGCCCGAACTTCGGACATGGGTATCGAAGAAGCGCGGGCCATGGCATCCGAGAAGTTCGCCAACCTTCTACCCAACGGACAACGCACAGCTGGACACAGATTCTGGAACGTTATCGAAACGTCCAGCGGCACACATGTCGGGCAAGTTTGGCTAAATATCCCTCCGAACTGCGACGAGGCATTTCTATTCGACCTGTTCATCTGGGCCCCATACCGGCGATATGGGTATGGGCGCGCGGCGCTAGCGGGGGCGGAAGCGATCGCCGCGGAGGAAGGTTGTAAATCGATATCGCTCCATGTATTTCCCGACAACGTGGGCGCCGCGCGACTCTATCAATGCTCGCGTTATCAAGAAACCGATACGCCCAACCTTCTCCGAAAGTCCCTGCCCCATTCCGCCAACCCGTCACCCTGACTTGCGCGCCGCCCGAATCATGTCGCTCGCCCGCTCGGCAATCATGATCGTCGGCGAATTGGTGTTGCCCGAAGTAATCACCGGCATGACGGATGCGTCGACCACGCGCAGGTTCTGCACGCCGCGCACGCGAAGCTGCGCATCGACCACCGCGGCGGGATCGTCCGCCCGCCCCATGCGACACGTGCCGACCGGGTGGAAGATGGTCGTGCCGATGTCGCCCGCCGCTCGCATCAATTCTTCATCGCTCTGGTACGACGGCCCCGGCAAATACTCGCGCGGCTCGTAGCGCGCGAACGCCGGCGCGCCCACGATGCGGCGCGTGAGCCTGATCGCGTCCGCCGCGACCCGCCGATCGTCTTCCGTCGACAGATAGCGCGGCGCAATCGCCGGCGCCACGCGCACATCCGGTGAGCTCAGATGCACGCTGCCACGCGAAGTTGGCCGCAAATTGCAGACCGATGCCGTAAACGCATTGAACTTGTGCAGCGGCTCGCCGAAACGATCGAGCGACAGCGGCTGCACGTGGTACTCGAGATCGGGCCGCGCCACGTCGTCGCGGCTGCGCGCGAACGCCCCCATCTGCGACGGCGCCATACTCATCGGCCCGCGCTGCGCAAACGCGTACTGCATGCCGATCATCAGCTTGCCGACCAGGCTGTTGGCGCTCAGATTGAGCGTCTTCGCGCCGCGCAGCTTGTACACGGTGCGCAGTTGCAGATGGTCCTGCAGGTTCTCGCCGACACCCGGCAGATCCGACACGACGTCGATGCCGAACTCGCGCAAACGCTCGCCATCGCCAATGCCCGACACCTCCAGCAGATGCGGCGAGTTCACCGCGCCCGCCGCGAGAATCACTTCCGCGCGCGCGAGCGCGGTGAAGTCTTCGTTCCCCCCGCGATACGCCACGCCGGTACAGCGTGTGCCGTCGAACAGCAGACGACTCACGCTCGCCCCCGTCACGGTCGTGAGGTTCGGGCGCTGCATCGCCGGACGCAGGAAACCTTTCGCCGCGCTCCAGCGCACGCCGCGCCGCTGGTTCACTTCGAAATAGCCGATGCCGAAGTTGTCGCCGCGATTGAAATCGTCCGTCTTCGGAATGCCGATCTGCTCGGCGGCATCGGCGAACGAATCGAGCACGCGCCACGACAGACGCTGCTTTTCCACGCGCCACTCGCCACCGCTGCCGTGAAACTCCGTGCCGCCCTTGTAGTGATCCTCGCTGCGCTTGAAGAGCGGCAGTACGTTGTCCCAGCGCCAGCCGTCGTCGCCGGTCGCCTCGGCCCACGCGTCGTAGTCCTCGCGCTGACCGCGCATGTAGATCATGCCGTTGATCGACGAGCTGCCCCCCAGCACGCGCCCGCGCGGATACGCCAGCGAGCGGCCGTTGAGCCCGACCTCCGCTTGCGTGCGATACAGCCAGTCGGTGCGCGGGTTGCCAATGCAGTACAGGTAACCGACGGGGATGTGAATCCAGTGATAGTCGTCCTTGCCGCCCGCCTCGAGCAGCAGCACGTTGACGTCGGGGTCTTGCGTGAGCCGGTTGGCCAGCACACAGCCGGCCGAACCGGCCCCCACGATGATGTAATCGAAGCTCTCCTGCTTTGCTGCCTGCTTGGTCATTCCCGCCTGTCTCCGTCGATGGCGCGGCACTCGCCATGGTGCGGTGCCGACGCCGGTGCGGCACCCGAAGTGAGGTGGACTGTCGCCACCGGCATCGGGTTCATTTTGTCGTCGGGTGGTGACGTCGCCGCGTGCGCCCCGCCCGCTCATTTTCCAAACTCACACGGCTTCCACACGACTTCCACGCTTGTCCCGTATCCCGGTCGACCGCCAGCTTCGCTTACTTCGCCACCGGCATGGTGAATTCCGCACCCTTGGCAATGCTGTCTGGCCACCGCTGCATCACGCTCTTGAAACGCGTGTAGAAACGAATCCCCTCCTCGCCGTATGCGTGATGATCGCCGAACAGCGAGCGCTTCCAGCCGCCGAACGACTGCCATGCCATCGGCACCGGGATCGGCACGTTGATACCGACCATGCCGATCTTCACCTGGCGCGAGAAGGTGCGCGCCACGCCGCCGTCGCTCGTGAAGCACGACACGCCGTTGCCATACTCGTGCGCATTGACGAGCGCGATGGCCGACGCCAGATCGGGCACGCGCACCACCGCCAGCACCGGCCCGAAGATTTCCTCGCGATAGATCGTCATTTCGGGCGTCACATGATCGAACAGCGTCCCGCCGAGGAAGAACCCCTGCTCGTGCCCCGGCACCCGCAGGCCCCGTCCGTCGACCAGCAACTTCGCGCCGGCGCGCACGCCCTCGGCAATATAGCCCTCGATCTTCGCCTTGTGCGCGCCCGTGACGACGGGCCCCATCTCGGAGGCATCGTCCTCGCCCGGGCCCACGCGCAGCGCCTTCACGCGCGGCACCAACGCATCGACCAGACGGTCTGCCACCTGGCCGACCGCCACGGCGACCGATATGGCCATGCAGCGCTCGCCCGCCGATCCGTAAGCCGCGCCGATGAGCGCGTCGACCGCCTGGTCGAGATCGGCGTCGGGCATGACCACGAGATGGTTCTTCGCGCCGCCGAGCGCCTGAACGCGCTTGCCGCGCCGCGTGCCTTCCGTGTAGATGGACTCGGCGATCGGCGTGGAGCCCACGAACGACAGCGCGTCGACGTCCGGATGCGCGATCAGCGCGTCGACCGCCACCTTGTCGCCCTGCACCACGTTGAACACGCCGTCCGGCAGCCCTGCCTCGCGCAGCAGTTCGGCGATCAGCAGACTCGCGGACGGATCGCGCTCGGACGGCTTGAGCACGAACGTATTGCCGCACGCGAGCGCAATCGGAAACATCCACATCGGCACCATCGCCGGGAAGTTGAACGGCGTGATGCCCGCACACACCCCGACAGGCTGACGCAGATGCCAGTTGTCGATGCCGCCGCCCACGTTGTCGCTATGCTTGCCCATGAGCAGATGCGGTGCGCCGCACGCGTACTCCACGATCTCGATGCCGCGCGTGACCTCGCCGCGCGCATCCGAGAACACCTTGCCGTGCTCGCGCGTAATAAGGCGTGCCAGTTCGTCGTGATGCTCGTCGAGCAACGCCTTGAAACGGAACAGCACTCGCGCACGCTTGAGCGGCGCGGTCTCCGACCACGACGGCAACGCGGCCTTGGCCGCGGCCACCGCCGCGTCTACCTCGGCCTCGCCCGCCAGCGCCACGCGCGCGCTCACTCGGCCGTGGGCCGGGTTGAAAACGTCGGCGAACCGACCGCTCTCACCGGCGACCCGCCGGCCACCGATGAAGTGCTGCACCGTCGTAACATCAGCGTTGCTCATATCCATTGCTCTCCGAAGGCATGTTGCGGCGTCCGTGGGCCGCACGTTCGTTATCGTGGGAAAGGCCGATATCCGGCTGTCGCGCGAAACGGGAAAAGGCCCAACGACCGCCGCGCGCGACGATGATCGCAAAGCGTACTGCGGCGCGCACGGGCGATCCAATGAGAAATTATGAAAAGCAATATAAGATTCGCTTATGTTGCTGGCGCGCGAGCGTCTCACCCTTGCCCATCGCCCATCACCCTCGCCCTCTTCGCTGACGCGCACGCCATGGAACTTGCCCACCTTCGCGCTTTCGTCGCCATTGCCCGCGAGGGCAACCTCACGCGCGCGGCGCAACGCCTGCACCTGACACAGCCGGCCGTCAGCCTTCAGGTCAAGGCGCTGCAGGAAGCGTTGCGGCTCACCTTGTTCACCCGGACCGCCCAGGGACTTGCGCTTACGCGCGACGCGCAGGCGCTGCTGCCGCTGGCCGAGCGCATGCTCGCCGCGCTCGGCGACTTCGAGCAGGCCGCCGTCGCGCTGCGCGAAACCGTGCGCGGACGGCTTCGCATCGGCACCATCCTCGATCCCGAATTCACGCGGCTCGGCGCGTTCCTCAAGCGTCTGGTGGAGTCGTACCCGCAGATCGAGACGGCGCTGCGTCACGGCATGTCCGGTTCCGTGCTGCAGGCCCTCGGGCGCGGCGAGCTCGACGTCGGGTTCTATCTCGGCAGCCCCGATCCGGAGCGCTTTCACGCCATCACGCTCACACCGTTCTCGTATCAGGTGGTGGCGCCGGCGGGCTGGCGCGAGCGTGTGGCGCGACGCGGCTGGCGCGAATTGGCAGCCCTGCCGTGGATCTGGACGCCGCCCGAGTCAGCACACCACCGCCTGCTCTCGGAGCGCTTCGGCGCGCTCGGCGTGTCGCCGGTGAAGGTCGCGGAAGTGGACCAGGAGCCGTCGATGCTCGATCTGGTGAAGTCGGGCGTGGGACTGTCGCTGGTGCGCGACTCGATCGCGCTGCGCGAAGCCCGCGCACACGGTCTGGTGATCGCCGACGGCGTGGCCGTGCCCACCGAGCTCACCTTCGTCACGCTCGCCTCGCGGCGCGAGGAACCGGCCATTGCCGCCGCGCTGCAGCTCGTGGCGGCGGTCTGGGCCTGACGCGCATCACCGCCTATCATCCGCGCTTCACTTGCGCAGCGGGCGCCCCTGGAACGCCTGCAGGACGCCCTGGCCGGCTCGCCCGGGTAGCCCGGGGACACAAACGCGGCGCATAATTCGGGTCTGCAAAGGCCTTCGGCTCCGAAAGGTCCCGCCCCGCAATTCATTCCCATGCCGTGGCATTGCAACGCGAAGCGCTGCCATGCCGGATCTTCACGAAAGCTCTACTATTCAAGTCTCTCTACGAGGAGTCGATCATGTCTGTGAGAATGGAACGCGATACCTTCGGCGAAATCGCGGTACCCGCCGATCGCCTGTGGGGCGCTCAGACGCAGCGCTCGCTGCAGAACTTCAAGATTTCGACCGAGAAGATGCCGCGCGAACTCGTGCGCGCGCTCGCGCGCGTCAAACGCGCCGCCGCCTCCGTCAACAAGGACCTGGGCGTGCTCGACGCCAAGAAGGCCGACGCCATCATCCAGGCGGCCGACGAAGTCATCGCCGGCAGGCACGACGACGAATTCCCGCTGGCCGTGTGGCAGACCGGCTCGGGCACGCAGTCGAACATGAACATGAACGAAGTGCTCGCCAATCGCGCCAGCGAACTGCTCGGCGGCGAGCGCGGCGAAGCGCGTCTCGTGCACCCGAACGACGACGTGAACAAGGGCCAGTCGTCGAACGACGTGTTCCCGACGGCCATGAGCGTGGCGGCCCTCGACGCTCTCGTCAATCACCTCAAGCCGAGCATCGGCCAGTTGCGCGACACGCTCGCCGCGAAGGCCCACGCCTACGACAACATCGTCAAGATTGGCCGCACGCACCTGCAGGACGCCACGCCGCTCACGCTCGGCCAGGAGATCTCCGGCTGGGTCGCGCAGCTCGAGCACGGCCTCAGGCACGTCGACGACGCCCTGCCCCACGTCGCCGAGCTCGCGCTCGGCGGCACGGCCGTGGGCACCGGCCTGAACGCCCATCCCGAGTTCGCGAAACAAGTGGCCGCGGTGCTCGCGCGCGACACCGGTCTGCCCTTCGTCACCGCGCCGAACAAGTTCGAAGCGCTGGCGGCCAACGACGCCATCGTCAACGCGCACGGCACGCTCAAGACCCTGGCGGCGAGCCTGATGAAGATCGCCAACGACGTGCGCTGGCTCGCCAGCGGCCCGCGCTGCGGCATCGGCGAACTGATGATTCCGGAGAACGAACCGGGCAGCTCGATCATGCCGGGCAAGGTCAACCCCACGCAGTGCGAAGCCATGACGATGCTGTGCTGTCAGGTGTTTGGCAACGACGTGGCGATCAACGTCGGCGGCTCGATGGGCAACTTCGAGTTGAACGTATTCAAGCCGATGCTCATTCACAACTTCCTGCAAAGCGTGCGCATGCTCGCCGACGGCGCCGTGAGCTTCAACGACAATTGCGCCATCGGCATCGAGCCCAATCGCGCGCGCATCGGCACGTTGCTCGAAGAGTCGCTCATGCTCGTGACTGCGCTCAATCCGCACATCGGCTACGACAAGGCCGCGCAGATCGCGAAGAAGGCGCACAAGGAAGGCACCACGCTCAAGGCCGCCGCCCTCGCCCTCGGTCACGTGACGGCCGAGCAGTTCGACGCCTGGGTGCGCCCGGAACAAATGGTCGGCAAGCGCTGAGCGCACGCCTCCCGCCCACGCTTTTCCGTCATCGCGCATGCCCATCTCGCCGTTGCCGCCGCTGCACTGTCTGATCGCGTTCGACGCCGCCGTGCGGCATGCGAGCTTCACGCGGGCAGCCGCCGAGCTCAACCTCACGCAAAGCGCCGTGAGCCGCCAGATCGCGCAGCTCGAGGAGTTTCTCGGGCGCGCGCTGTTCACGCGCGAGCACCGCACGCTGCGGCTAACGGTGGCCGGCCAGCGCTACGCCGAGCAGATTCAACGCCTGCTGGCCGAGTGCGCCGAAGCGACGGCCGATCTGATGAAGCGGCGCGGCGAGCTCGAGCTCACGGTGGCGTGTTCGTCGGGCGTGGCCGTGCTGTGGATGACGCCGCAGCTCATGCGCTTTCGCGCCGCGCATCCCGACATCAAGATCCGCGTGATCGTGAAGGACGGCATTACGTCGCTCTCCGCCTCGGAGTTCGATCTCGGCGTGTACTACGTGCGCAACGATCTGCCGCCCGACTTTGCCGGGCGGCGCCTGTTCGACGAGGAAGTCTTCCCCGTGTGCTCGCCCGCCTACCTCGGCGGCCGCAAGCTTCGCGCCGCCGATCTCCTCGACGAGACCCTCCTCTTCATCGAGGACGGCCAGCGCAAGTGGATGTCGTGGCCCGACTGGTTCGAGCTGCAGGGCGTGAGCGTGCCGAAATTCCCCCGCATGGTCAGCGCCAACTACTACCCGCTGCTCGTGCAGATGGCCATCGAGGGCGGCGGCCTGGTCATGGGCTGGCGCCACATGATCGATCCGTGTCTCGAGGCCGGGCTGCTCGTGCGCGCCTGCGAGGCGAGCGCCAGCCTCGGCGGCGGCTACTATCTCGTGTGGCCTGCCGAGCGCCACGAGCATGCTGCAGCGCGAATTTTCCGCAACTGGATCTACTCGCAAACTCGTTTCCCATCATAGGGCTTACGAACGTTTGCGAAAGTTGCCATGCGTCTGGCGCATGGCAACATGCGTAATTTTCGTTTGGCCTGTCATTTTGTCTGTCCTATTTTGTGGTGGATCCGCGCACGCCCGTCGAGCCTGTCGGCAGCCCCTCGGGAGGGCGACCGTCTTGGCGGACGTGATTCGATAAAAGCAGGCGTATTACCGGCACGACGTGAATTCCATGGCACGCGACGGACGCCATCCATCCTCCGGGAGACCCAGATGCAGGCGACCTACGCTGTGCCTCAAGACAATATGGCCCGCCAGCGCCGTCAAGCCATCGTGGCGACGGTGATCGGCAACGGCCTGGAGTGGTTCGACTTCACCGTCTATAGCTTCTTCGCGGCGATCATCGCGAAGCAGTTCTTCCCCACGGGCGACGACCTGTCGTCGTTCCTGCTCGCCGTGGCGACCTTCGGCGTGGGCTTCTTCATGCGCCCGGTCGGCGGCATCGTGCTCGGCATCTATGCCGACCGCGTGGGCCGCAAGGCGGCGCTGTCGCTGACCATTCTGCTCATGGCCGCCGGCACCGCCATGATCGGCCTGGCGCCGACCTACGACCAGATTGGTCTGGCCGCCCCGCTCATCATCGTGCTCGCGCGCCTGCTGCAAGGTTTCTCCGCCGGCGGCGAAATGGGCGGCGCGACCGCGTTCCTCACCGAATACGCGCCGGCCAATCAGCGCGCGTACTACTCGGCATGGATTCAGTCGAGCATCGGCTTCGCCGTGCTGCTGGGCGCCGCCGTGGGCACATTCGTGACCACCGAGCTCGACCGTGCCGCGCTCGAATCGTGGGGTTGGCGCGTGCCGTTCATCGTGGGCATGCTGATCGGTCCGGTCGGCTTCTACATCCGCAACAAGATCGACGAGACGCCGACGTTCCAGCATGCCGAGAAGTCCGACACGCCGCTGCGCGACGTCTTCTCGCAATACCCGCGCGAGACGCTCGCGAGCTTCTCGATGGTCGTGCTGTGGACCATCTGCACGTATGTGCTGCTGTTCTACATGCCGACGTATGCGCAACGCGTGCTCCATCTTCCGGCCTCGAACGGCTTTACCGCCGGCATGGTCGGCGGCGCGATGATCCTGGTGTTCGCGCCGATCGTGGGACGTCTGGCCGATCGCTATGGCCGCCGTCCGTTCCTGTCGGGCTCGGCGCTGCTGATCCTGCTGCTCGCCTGGCCGATGTTCACGTATCTGAACGTGGCGCCCGGCCTGCCGTCGCTGCTTGCGTTCCAGATCGTGTTCGGCGCGCTCATCGCGTGCTATACCGGCCCGATCCTCGCCGCGTTCTCGGAGCTGTTTCCGGCCAAGGTGCTCTCGACGGGTCTGTCGGTCGCGTACAACTTCGCGGTCACGATCTTCGGCGGGTTCGCCGCGCTCATCATCACCTGGCTGATCGCGCGCACCGGCAGCAACATGGCGCCGGCGATCTACGTGATCGTCGCCGCCACCATCAGCCTCATCGGCACCCGCTTCGTCAAGCCGCTGCCCAAGGCCTGAGTCTTCCCCCCAAGCAAGGCGCGCCCCACCCGGCGCGCCTTGTGCATTTTTTCGAGGAAATCCCCATGTCCGTTACTCTGCTTCGCGGCGGCAACGTGCTCGATGCAGCCGCCGGCCGTCTGCTCGAGCGTCACGACGTCGCCATTGACGGCAACCGCATCACCGCCGTGAGCCCCACCCCGCTCGACATCGAAGGCGCCACGGTGATCGACGTCACCGGCAAGACCGTCATGCCCGGCATGATCGACTGCCACGTACACGTGCTCGCCTCGCACGCGAACCTCGGTACCAACGCCAGCCAGCCCAACGTCCTCACGGTGCTCAAGTCGCTGCCCATCATGCAGGGCATGCTCAACCGCGGCTTCACCACCGTGCGCGACGCCGGCGGCGCGGACTGGGCGCTGCAGCAGGCAATCGAGCAAGGCGTGATTCCGGGCCCGCGCATCTTCCCATCGGGCAAGGCGCTCTCGCAGACCGGCGGTCACGGCGACTTCCGTCCGCGCAGCGATACGCTCGAGCCGTGCTCGTGTGCGTTTCGCGCCGGCGCCATCGGCCGCGTGGTCGACGGCGTAGACCCGATCCGTCTGGCCGTGCGTGAGGAAATCCAGAAAGGCGCAACGCAGATCAAGCTGATGGCCTCGGGCGGCGTCGCCTCGCCTGTCGACCCGATCGCCAACACGCAGTATTCGGAAGACGAGATCCGTGCCGCGGTCGCGGAAGCGGAAGCGGCCCAGACTTACGTAATGGCGCACGCCTATACGCCGAAGGCAATCGAGCGCGCGGTGCGCTGCGGCGTGCGCACCATCGAGCACGGCAACCTGTGCGACGCGCAGACGGCGAAGCTCATGGCCGAGAAGGGCGCATACGTCGTGCCGACGCTCGTCACCTACGACGCGCTCGCCAAGGACGGCGCATCGCTGGGACTGCCGCCGGAGTCGGTGGCGAAGGTCGAGAACGTGCAGCGCGCCGGACGCGAGTCGCTCGCCATCTATCGCGACGCCGGCGTGAAGATGGGCTTCGGCTCGGATCTGCTCGGCGACATGCACAAGTACCAGTCCGACGAGCTCACCATTCGCGCCGACGTGCTCGGTGCGGCCGAGACGCTGCGCTCGGCCACGGTGATCGGCGCCGAAATTCTCAATCGCGTGGGCGAGCTGGGCGTGATCGCACCGGGCGCCCTCGCCGACGTGCTGGTCGTCGACGGCAATCCGCTCGAATCGATCGACGTGCTCACGGGCCAAGGCGAGGGCATCCGCTGGGTCTTCAAGGACGGCAAGATCGCGAAGCAACCGCAGTCGTTGCAGTAATCGCAGCGATCGTCCCGGCAGCCGTCGCGGCCGCGAGGTGCACCGGCCCACGAAAAAGGCAGCCCGCCGATGAAGCGCGGGCTGCCTTCTTGCCGTCTTCGCTTTGGCGTCTTCGCTTTGCCGTCTTCGTTTCGGCGTCTTCGTTTCGGCGTCTTCTTTCGTCGGCCGACCTTTCGTCGATGGCCTGTTTCGTCGTCCGACGCCGCCCTCTGGCGCGCGGCCCGGCACGCGACATGCCGGGCGCCGTCGTCACGGCTTCCAGCCGGGCGTAACGAACACCGAGCGCACGTCGTCGAGCGTCTGCGAAACCGTCTCGCGCGCACGCTCCGTGCCCGCGCGCAGCATGTCCCACACGTAGCCGGGGTCGCTCGCATACTGCTCGCGACGCTCGCGCATGGGGCGCAGCATCTCCTGCAGACGCTCTTCGAGACGCGCCTTCACCTTGGAGTCCGCCAGCCCGCCGCGCACATAGTGCTCCTTGAGCGCCTGCAGGCCTTCCTTGTCCTCGTCGAACGCGTCGAGGTAGGCGAACGCCACGTTGCCTTCGAGGTGTCCGGGATCTTCGACCTTGAGGTGCAGCGGATCGGTGTAGCACTTCTTCACGGCGGCGCGGATTTCGTCCGGCGTGGAGGAAATGTTGATCACGTTGCCAAGCGACTTGCTCATCTTGGCCTTGCCGTCGATGCCCGGCAGACGACCGATCGGCGGCACGAGCGCCTTCGTCTCGACGAGGATCTCGCGATCGGCGAGGCGGTTCAGGCGCCGCACGATCTCGTTCGTCTGCTCGATCATCGGCAGTTGATCCTCGCCCACCGGCACCAGCGTGGCGCGAAACGCCGTGATGTCTGCGGCCTGGCTGACCGGATACGTGAGGAAGCCCGCCGGAATGTCGCGCTCGAAGTTGCGCAGGCCGATTTCCTGCTTGACGGTCGGATTGCGCTCGAGGCGCGCCACCGTCACGAGGTTCAGATAGTAGAACGTGAGCTCGGTTAGTTCGGGCAGCCACGTCTGCACGCAAATCGTGGTGACTTCGGGATCGATGCCGACCGCCAGATAGTCCAGCGCCACTTCGGAAACGTTGCGGTGCACCTTGCCGCGATCGTCCGTGTTGTCGGTCAGCGCCTGCGCGTCCGCGACCAGCACGAATTGCTTGTATTCGTGCTGATACGCCACGCGATTCTTCAGACTGCCGACATAGTGGCCCAGATGCAGCGGGCCCGTCGGGCGATCGCCCGTGAGGATCACCTTGCGATCCCCAGGTGCCTTCGAAACACTCATTTTCCTCTCCGTAATCAAGCATTTAGGGGCGGCCCGCGGCCGTGCGCGCGGCCTTCGCCACGCCGCTCGCCGTCCCCGGTTCGCCCCAACGCGTCTACCGCAACCTACGAATGGTAGCGCGTCGGCCCGACGCCGGTACAGAAACGCGCTTGCGCTCCCGGCGGCGCCCGCGCGCCCACGCCGCGATCGCACATGAAAAACGGGAGCCGAGGCTCCCGTTCTCACCTGCGTTGCGCGGCGGCGCGCCGGCGCGCGAATGCGAAGAAGCGCCGACGCTCAGCGCGCCGTCACCACCGCAATGCCCTTGAGCGACTTGCCGCTTGCGCGGGCGTGCGCGAGGGCCTGCCCGACGGCTTCACCCGTGGCCGGCGCAACACCCAGACGAGCCGCGATCGTGGCCTCGACGCGTTTGGCCATCGCGAGATTCGCGAGCTTCACGTGACCGTAGCCGCGGATTTTCGCCGGCGCCTGCGCGAGCGCGATGACGTCCTCGAGCGTGTTCTCGGTGAGCACCGCCAGCGCACGCTCGATGGTCGTGCGGTAGTCGGCGATCAGCTGGCGCTCCATGCGGCGCTCGAGCGTATAGCCGAAGATGTCGAGCGCACCGCCGCGCAGCCCGCGCAGCTTCGCCATGCCGCGCAGCACCGGCCACAGCCACGGGCCGATCGTCACCTTCTTCGGCAGCGCACCGTCCTTGCCGCGCGCGATGAGCGGCGGCGCCATGTGGAACTCGAGGCGGAAGTCGCGGCCGGGCCTACCCTCGAAGGCCTCGCCGAGCGCGTCGGTGAAGGCCGTCTCGGCATACAGGCGCGCCACTTCGTACTCGTCCTTGTAGGCCATCAGACGCGAGAGCTGCTGCGCCACGGCGCGCGTGAGACGGCCCGGCGCGCCGGCCACGCGTGCCTCCGCATCCGAGACCTGCTTCACGAACGCGGTGAAACGGGCGGCATATGCCGCGTTCTGGTACTGCGTGAGCAGATCGACGCGATGGGCGATGAGCGCGTCGAGCGTCATCTCGTCGGCCACCGGCGCATGGGCGGGCGCGGACGCGGCCTTGGCCGTCGTCTCCGTCAGTGCGGCCGGATCGCCGGCGGCGAGTCGCCCGATGGCCAGCGCGAGCTGGTTCATCGGCACGGCCACGTTGTTCAGTTCGATGGAACGTTGCAGCGCCTGCAGCGAAACGGGCACCAGGCCGAGTTGCCACGCGAAGCCGAGCATGATGATGTTCGCGCCCATCGTGTCGCCGAGAAAGCGCTGCGCGAGCGCCTGCGCATCGCACGTGTCGAGCTCGTCGTTGCCGGCCGCGTGACGCATCTTGGCGAGCAGGGCGTCGCCATGCAGGCTGGCGTCGGGATTCTGCACGAACGACGCGTTCGGAATCGCATGCGTGTTGACGACGACGCGCGTGCGCCCGCGCCGCACGGTCTGCAGCGCGTCGGCGCTCGCGCCCACGACCATGTCGCAGGCGAGCAGCACGTCGGCCTGCTGCGTATCGATGCGCACCTGGTTGAGCGCCTGCGGCGTGTTGGCAAAGCGCACGAACGAGAGCACCGCGCCGCCCTTCTGTGCGAAGCCCATGAAGTCGAGCACCGAAGCGCTCTTGCCTTCGAGATGCGCCGCCATCGTGATCAGCGCGCCGATGGTCACCACGCCCGTGCCGCCCACGCCGGTGACCATGATGTCGAACGGCGCGTCGCCGGCGAGCGTGGCCGGTTGCGGCAGCGCGTTCAGGCGGGCCTCGAACGCGGCCTGGTCGAAGGCGGCCGCGAGCGCCTTCTTCAGTTGCGCGCCCTTGACCGAGACGAAGCTCGGGCAAAAGCCGTTCACACAGGAGAAGTCCTTGTTGCACGACGACTGGTCGATGCGACGCTTGCGGCCCAGCGCGGTCTCGACCGGCTCGACCGACAGGCAGTTCGACGCCACGCCGCAATCGCCGCAGCCCTCGCACACGGCTTCGTTGATGAACAGGCGGCGATCCGGGTTCGGAAATTCGTTTTTCTTGCGACGGCGGCGCTTCTCGGCCGCGCACGTCTGGTCGTAGATCAGCACGGTCGCGCCGGGAATCTCGCGCAGCTCGCGCTGCACGGCGTCGAGTTCGCTGCGGTGATGGAAGGTCGTGCCCTTCGGGAACTGACCTTCATGGCCGATGTACTTCTGCGGCTCGTCGCTCACGACGACCAGCTTCGCGATGCCTTCGGCTTCCACCTGACGGGCGATCTGCGGCACCGAGATCGAGCCGTCGACAGGCTGGCCGCCGGTCATGGCGACCGCATCGTTGTACAGGATCTTGTAGGTGATATTCGCCTTGGATGCCACCGCCTGACGAATCGCGAGCAGGCCCGAGTGGAAATACGTGCCGTCGCCCAGATTCTGGAAGACGTGCGCGCGCTTGGTGAAGTGCGAATGCGCCGCCCAGTCCACGCCCTCGCCGCCCATCTGGATCAGGCCGGTAGTGTCGCGGTCCATCCACGACGCCATGAAGTGGCAGCCGATACCAGCCTGCGCGATGGAGCCTTCGGGCACCTTGGTCGACGTGTTGTGCGGACAGCCCGAGCAGAAGTACGGCACGCGGCGCACGCCATCGGCTTCGTTCGAGAGGATTTCGTGGGCGACGAGATCGACCACGCGCTCGCGGCGATCGAGCGCCGGGCGATGCTTGGCGAGCCATTCGGCGAAGACCGGCAGCACGCGCGACGGGCGCAGCTCGCCGAGCGCCGAGAGCAGCGCGCGGCCATCGGCGTCGGTCTTGCCCAGCACGATCGGGCGTGCGCCCGCCGTCCGGTTGTAGAGGTACTGCTTGATCTGTTGCTCGACGACAGGGCCCTTCTCCTCGATGACGAGGATTTCCTTGAGGCCGCTCACGAAAGCATCCAGACGCGTCATGTCGAGCGGGAACGACAGGCCGACCTTGTAGATGCGCACGCCGGCGGCGGCGAGGTCGTCGACGGTGATGTCCAGGCGGCGCAGCGTCTCCATCAGGTCCAGGTGCGCCTTGCCGCAGGTCACGATGCCGATGTCCGCGCCGGGGGCCGGCGCAATCCATTTGTCGATGCTGTTCACGCGCGAGAAGGCGCGCACGGCGTCGAGCTTGGCCGCCAGGCGCGCTTCGAGCGCGAGGCTCGGCAGGTCGGGCCAGCGGTTGTGCAGGCCGCCTTCCGGCGCGACGTAGTCGAGCGGCTCGGCCCAGTCGGTGCGGATCTTGTCGAGATCGACGGTGCCGCGCGACTCGACCGTCTCGGAGATCGCCTTGAGGCCCGCCCAGGCGCCGGAGAAACGCGACAGCGCATAGCCGTACAGGCCGAATTCCACCAGCTCGCCAATGTCCGCCGGGTTGAGCACGGGCATGCTCCACGACATCATCGTGAAGTCGCTCTGGTGCGGCATCGACGACGACACGCAACCGTGGTCGTCGCCGGCCACGACCAGCACGCCGCCGTGGCGCGACGCGCCGTAGGCGTTGCCATGCTTGAGCGCATCGCCCGCGCGGTCCACGCCCGGCCCCTTGCCGTACCACATGCCGAACACGCCTTCGACGGTGCGCTCGGGGTCGGCTTCCACACGCTGCGTGCCCATGACCGCCGTGCCGCCGAGTTCTTCGTTGATGGCGGGCAGGAATTTCACGTTCGCCGCGTCGAGCAGCTTCTTCGCCTTCCACAGCTGCTGATCGACGCCGCCGAGCGGCGAGCCGCGATAGCCGCTGATGAAGCCGGCCGTGTTCAGCCCGCGCGCGGCGTCGAGCTGACGTTGCATCAGCAAAATGCGCACCAGCGCCTGCGTGCCGGTCAGAAAGATCTGGCCGCGGCGCGCGGTAAGCGCATCGGAGAGCTGATAGTCGGGGTGGGCCAGGGGGTTGGCCGTCGGCGTCGCGAGCGCGGCGCGCATGGGGGCATTCATGGTGTATCTCCTCATCCCCATGGCCGCGGCGTCCATCGTCTCTCGCGGGGAGCGGGGCGGCGGCCAGGCTTCGGGGGCGTCTGTTCTGTTCGTCCTGACGTCGTATCCCGCCCATGGCGCGGGCACGCGTCTGCATGGGAGCAGTGTATGGGGAGGCAGGAGAAAGATTTTTACTATTTCACTCCACTTGGCGCACAATAAGAAACGTTCATTTCGAAAAAACGGATTTTGGGAAATGGAATTACTCGACAACTTTGCGCGCCAGATCCTGCGTCTTCTGCAGATCGACTCGCGGCGCTCGGCGCAGGAACTCTCCGACAACGTGGGGCTGTCGGCCACGCCGTGCTGGCGCCGGATCAAGGACATGGAGCAAAGCGGCGTGATTCAGCGCTATACGGTGCTGCTCGACCGCGAGAAGCTCGGCCTGCACGTGTGCGCCCTGGCGCACGTGCAACTCACCCGCCATACGGAAGGCGGCACGGAGCAGTTCGAGCGCGAGATCCGCACTTGCCCGGAAGTCACCGAGTGCTACAGCACGACCGGCGAGGCCGACTACATCCTCAAGATCGTGGCGCCCGACATCAAGGCGTATGACGCCTTTTTGCACGAACACATCTTCCGGCTGCCTGCCGTGTCCAACGTGAAGACCAGCGTGGTGCTGCGCGAAATCAAGTTCGACACGAGCCTGCCGATCTGACGCGGGTCAGTGTCGTTCCAAACAAGAATAAGACTCCGCCCATTTTCTTTCTGAGGAACTCACTCAACAATTTCAACCGCGACGCCGTCGAAAGATGGACGCCGCTACCAGCGGCCCCCGCCATTCTCCTTGGAGGGCTCAGCCATGTCTGAAGCAGTTAAGTCACCCGAGCCGACCATTAAGCCGATCCTTGAACAGGACACCGGTTCTCTCCCTGAAGTGCCCGAGTTCGAGGTCATCCCAGTAGAAGGGTGTTTGAGCAGCAGCAACGTCCTGGGATTCTGACCCGGCATGGTCTGGCTCCCAGCGGGGAGGGCCATGTCCTCGTCGGGAGGTTCCCATGCCGGAAATCCAATGGTTGAAAGCACCCCTATTCGCAATAGTGGTATGTCACGAATCGATGCAATCTTCGCTGCCGGCATTGCTACCTTGACGACTACTCGCAAAAGCTGCCGCTGAGCCGATTACTCCGCGTAGCGGACGAGCTGGACCTGCCACAAATGCTCGCGCTGGCGTCGGCCCTCGGCGTCCAGGAGGTCAAGTTTGCGGCATTCGTCCCGGTCGGGGTCAGGCGCACTTTCCGGCCTGGATCTACGCTTGAACGTCGACATTTGTCGAGAAATATCAAACGTCCTGTGGATCGCCTCGCAGGCCTACCCGACACTGAAAATCGACGGCGGGCCTTTTGTAAAACGGCTGTCCTTCATGCCGCGTGATCGGGCATCGACGAGTACCTTCGGCTGCGGTGCCGGCACGACGACAATCGTAATCAACAGCGACCTTTCCGTGTCGGCGTGCGATATGCAAACACAGACCGATCGAACTACGCAAGCGCTTGGCCGAGGCGCCACGTTCTCGGACCTGTGGCTCCACAGCCCGCATTTCGCTCGATGGCGTGGCCAGTCCGGCGACCGCGCCTTCGTAGGTGTCCATCAACATGGATGTCACCTCGCGTACCGCGAATACGGCCAGGACATCTTTATCGACGAGAAACGCGCGAATGACCGATAACGCCCCTTGGCCTGCGAATCTTCGTCGTTGGAGAACGCTTGCGCTCACGCAAGCCGCGCTTGGTCCGGAGATTTTCTCAATGGCCACTCTCGTCCTGTTTTTCCTCCAGTACGCCGGTTTCAGTTTCGCTGAATTTAGTTCGTTCACGGCGAGCCTGTTCGTCCTGAGTTGGCTGATGGAGGTGCCAGCGGGCGCGCTTGCGGACAGATTCGGGCGAAAGCGTTGCCTCATACTCGGAAACGTCATCTACTGCGCCGCCATGCTTTTGCTCATCACGGCGAAAGCCAACGTGCCGTTGGTCGTCATAGCGCTCATGTACGCGACAGGCAGCAGCCTCGCAAGCGGAACGTTTCAGGCAATGATGTACGAGGCCTTCGCCGCGCACGGCGCTATTCCGAAGTTCCACGCGGTCGTAGCGCGCACTACTGGCGTTGGCTTGTGGAGCGCAGCTGCGGCAGCCGCCATCGGTGGATGGTTGGCCGGATACTCGCTCGTGCTGCCGCTTACCCTCGATGCGATTGTGCTGGCGGGCCTGACCTTGTTCCTGCTTTGGCGTATCCCCACGCCGGGACCGCTCACGACCACTGCCAGAGAAGCTCGGACCCTTGCCCATATGCTGGGCTCGGCCTTGCAAGCAGCCCTGATTTCACGAACATGGTGTCTGCTGGCGCTGGGCTGCGCCATAACCTTCGCGTGCGTCCGGGCGTCATTCAATACCTATCAGCCCCTCATGCTGGATGCAGGGATACCGGTCGAGTACTTCGGAATGACGTTCAGCGCAATGATCGTGGTCGGTGGGATCGTCGCCAATCTCTTCAGCAACGCGCCGAAGCATTGGCTCGACCAAGGCATCATGGATTTCGCGATTGTGGCGCTATTCCTGACGGCGCTCGCTCCGCTGATCTGGCACGCAACATCGCCGATATGGCTTCTGGTCAGCATCGCGGCGCACCAGTTGATCCGCGGCATTTTTCCCTCGTACTACAGCTATCGTCTGAACCGCGAGATCCCGGAGGACCTGCCCGCGCGTTCGACCATGCTCTCCATTGCCAATCTGATTCGCGCCCTGCTGACTGCCGTAACTGTCTACGCCGTCGGCGAACTGACGCGGGTCTACGATTTTGCATCAGCCTACCGTTGGATCAACGCTGCAGCGCTTGCCGCGCTGACTGTCCTGATTGTCACGATCCGCTGGCCACAATCCCATGCTACCGCTGCCCGTACCTCAAACGATTAGCCTGTCCATAACGACGGATTGCAGCTCCCGGTGCCCGCACTGCTATCTCGTCGAAACCGATCAGCTCGGCCGTCGCCGCCTCTCGCTCGACAGCGTGACAGCGGTGCTCGACGATGGCGCAAAGCACGGGGTGTACCTTGTGATCGTCTCCGGCGGCGACCCGTTGCTGCATCCTGATATCGAACCGATCCTTCGCAGTATTCGCGCACATCGAATGTTGCCCCTGCTGGAAATTTCAGGAGATCGACTCAGCCCCGAACATCTTCGCATGCTTGTGGAACTCGGCATTCCCTGCGTTCATGTCAGCCTTGACGCCGCCAGCGCCCCGTTCCATGACGGCCGTCGGGGAAAAGGGCATTTCGACGCGGTTCACAAGAACGTTCGTCGACTTCAGCGCAACGGCATCTTGGTCAACTTGGCGCTGTGTCTCAGCATGGAAAATCGGTGCGAACTGATCCCTCTGCTGACGCACGCACACAAACATGGCTTCAACAACATCAAGCTCGCCTTCTACGGGCAGGTCGGCCCCGTGGCCGGTGCGCAGACCATTCCAGAAGTCGAGCGCCGGACACTGCTGAAGCAGGCGCACGAGTTTGCGAAATCGCATGGCATGGGTGAGCGGATCATTGCGCCGGGCTATTCTTTATCAACGGCGGCGCCGCTTGCGACGGCGTTCCGGGGACGTCCGCCTCAACAAGTCCTTCACCATTCCCCCGAGATGCTGACTAACCGACATGCAACACTCCACGCTTGACCGTCCGCCGCTACCTCATTAATATGCAAATGATTCTCATTACCAAACGTCTCCGAGCGGTAGCCGGATCGACGTTAATCTTCGCCAGCCGCGCCTGACCACGTCTCTCAGCGTCGATACTGACGCTGGTACACGTCGATTGCCACGAGCGCTTGCCAGCCAGCAACGGGGTTTTTTGCACTGGAGAGCCAGCAGTGAAGCAGTCGTCGAGCGGCGGGGGCCGCGCTTTTGTCATGACCACGCGCCAGGAACATGGCGCAAGCGGTTCACACCGTGCGCTTCGCGGCAGCGCGACGCGAACGCACGCATCGCCACGCCGTCGCCTGCATCCGCTCGCGGGCGCGGTGCTCGCCGCCGTCTGGCTGCCTGCCGCCTTCGCGCAGCAGACCGACGCCGAAACGGCAACGGCCCCGGCCGCCAGCGTGCAACTCGCGCAGACGCCGCGCCAGACATCTCACCAGGCACCGCTGCAGATCGCCGAAGCGAACCTGCGCGAGGTGAA
The DNA here is from genome assembly GCF_002216225.1 of Pandoraea sp. CB10b_02. NCBI lineage: Bacteria > Pseudomonadati > Pseudomonadota > Betaproteobacteria > Burkholderiales > Burkholderiaceae > Pandoraea > Pandoraea sp. CB10b_02. The sequence continues at coordinate 57,806 of NZ_NJGW02000021.1, read as the reverse complement.
CGTAACGGCGACCCGCACCCCGACCGAGGCCGAGCGCACGCCGGCGTCCATTTCGGTCATCACCGACCAGGACCTCGAGGAGCAGCAGGCGCAGGACATCAAGGAAGCGTTGCGCTACGAGCCGGGCGTCACCGTGCGCCGCGCGCCGTATCGCCCGGCTTCGGCCGCAGCCGGCGGCGGGCGCGACGGCAACTCGAGCATCAACATTCGCGGCCTGGAAGGCAATCGCGTCGCCATCTTCGAAGACGGCATCCGCATGCCCTCGTCGTACTCGTTCGGCCCGCTCGAAGCCGGCCGCGGCGACTACATGAGCATGGATGTGCTGCGCCGCATCGAGATCCTGCGCGGCCCGGCCTCCTCGCTCTATGGCAGCGACGGCCTGACCGGCGTCGTCAACTTCCTCACCAAGGACCCGCAGGACCTGCTCGACATATTCGGCAAGTCGACCTATTTCTCGCTGCGTCCGTACTACAACTCGATCGACCGGAGCTTCGGGACCACCGCGCAGGCGGCATGGGGCGGCGATCGGTTCCAGGGCATGCTCATCGTCGACGGCAACAAGGGTCACGAACTCGACGGCAAGGGCACGAACAACTCGGCCAGCACCGCGCGCACGACGGCCAACCCGCAGGACGCCAACGGCAACTCGATTCTCGGCAAGCTCGTATTCAAGGCGACGCCAAGCTCGCAATTCAAGCTGACGGCGGAGAACGTGCGGCGTCGCACGGACACGAACGTACTGTCGGCGATCGCGCCGCCCACCACGCTGGGGCTGACGACGAGCGACCGCCTCGAGCGCAATCGCGTGAGCCTCGACTACGATTTCAACGACGCCTCGCAGGCCTACGTTCAGAACGCCCACGCGCTGCTGTACTTCCAGGACGCGAAGAACAACCAGTATTCGTATGAGAAGCGCACCGCGGGCGATCGCACGCGCGACAACACGTACAAGGAGCGCACCATCGGCGGCTCGCTGCAGGCCGAGAGCCACTTCGCCACCGGCCCGCTCGCGCACAAGCTCGTGTACGGCACGGACGCGAGCCTCGCGTACATTACCAGCTACCGCAACGGCACGGTGCCGGGCGTGGGCGAGTCGTTCCCGAACAAGGCGTTTCCCGACACGGACTACACGCTCTTCGGCGCCTTCGTACAGGACGAAATCCGCTACGGCGCGCTCACCGTCACGCCGGGCATTCGCTACGACGCGTACTGGCTCTCGCCCAAGCAGAACGATCCGCTGTACGTGTCGCAGACGAGCACCGGCACGCGCATTCAGCCGACCTCGTCGAACGATTCCGCCTTCTCGCCTCGTCTGGCGATCATGTACGAGATCGCGCCATCGCTCATTCCATACGTGCAATACGCGCGCGGCTTTCGAACGCCGACGCCCGACCAGGTCAACAACGGCTTCTCGAACCCGGTCTTCGGCTACATGTCGATCGCCAACCCGGACCTGAAGCCGGAGACGAGCGACACCGTCGAGCTGGGCCTGCGCGGCCGGCTCGCAACCACGCTCGGGCCCCTCACGTACAGCACGGCGGTGTTTGCGGGCAACTACCGCAACTTCATCTCGCAACAGAACATCAGCGGCTCGGGCCGTCCGAACGATCCGCTCATCTATCAATACGTGAACTACAGCCGCGCCCGCATCCAGGGCTGGGAAGGACGCGCCACGTGGTCGCTCAAGGGCGGTATCACGCTGCGCACGGCCATGGCGTACACGCACGGCACCACCGAAAACAACGGCGAAGCGAGCCAGCCGCTCAATACCGTCAATCCCTTCTCGATGGTCTTCGGCGTGCGCTACGAGCCCAACAGCACGTGGTTCGCGCAAGCCGACCTGCTGTTCCAGGCGGCCAAATCGCAAAGTCAGATCGCAAATACCTGCACGTCGGGCACGCAGCAGAACCAGCGCTGTTGGGCGCCGCCGTCGTCGGTCGTGCTCGATCTGTCGGGCGGCTACCGCATCAACAAGTACGCCACCGTTTATGCAGGCGTCTACAACGTGTTCGACCGCAAGTATTGGAACTGGTCGGACGTGCGCAACATCGCCGAGAACTCGACCGTCAAGGACGCCTACTCGGCGCCGGGCCGCAGCGTGGCTGTGAGCCTGAAGCTTCAGTACTGATTCGACGCGTCCGGGTTGCTGGATCCCCGAATCGATCCATCGACCGTCGGACCGGCATCGGCACGCAAATGGCGTACATCGCATTCGCCCCGATGCCCGCCAGCCACTGCCAGCAAACATGCAACGAGGAATTGCCATGATGAATACTCAAAACACCGGTACCCACGCCACTACCCACCCCGCTGCAGGCGTGGCTGCGGCCCTGCGGCCAGCACTGGCCGACGTGCGCCGTCTGCGCAGCGACTTCCAGCGCCTGAAGGCCGAGCAGAACCTGCGCGATCGCGACGCTGCCGCGGCCCTTGGCGTCTCCGAAGGCGAGACGGTAGCCGCCTTCGTTGGCGAGCACGCCGTGCGCCTGCGCCCGGCGTTCACCGAGATCGTCGAGGCGCTGCCCGCGCTGGGCCGCGTCATGGCACTCACGCGAAACAACGCCGCCGTGCACGAGAAGGACGGCCAGTACGAGAAGCTCTCGCACTCGGGCACCGTCGGTCTCGGGCTCGGCAAGGACCTCGATCTGCGCATCTTCTATCACCACTGGGCGCACGGTTATGCGGTCGAGACGGCGACCGAGAACGGCCCGCGCCGATCGCTGCAGTTCTTCGACAAGTCCGGCACGGCCGTGCACAAGGTGTTTCTGCGCGATCACAGCGACGTGGCCGCGTATGACGCGCTCGTCGCACGCTTTCGCGCCGAGGACCAGACGCCGGGCGAGCACGTCGTCGGGGCCGACGCCCCCACGCCGCAAACGCCTGACGCCGACATCGACGCCGCCGCGTTCCAGCGCGACTGGCTGGCAATGACCGACACGCACCAGTTCTTCGAAGTGCTCAAGCGCCATGGCGTCTCTCGCGCGCAGGCGCTGCGTCTCGCGCCCGACGGGCACGCGCAGCGAGTGCCCGCCACGGCGGTGAAAAGGTTGCTCGACGATGCCGCGGGCACCGGTCTGCCGATCATGGTCTTCGTGGGCAACGCGGGCATGATCCAGATTCACACCGGGCCGGTGAAGCAGATTCGCGTGATGGGCCCGTGGGTCAACGTGCTCGATCCTGGTTTCAACCTGCACCTTCGCGAGGATCTTGTCGATAGCGCGTGGATCGTGCGCAAGCCGACCGCCGACGGCATTGTCTCGTCGCTCGAACTGCTCGACGCGGCCGGCATGGTGATCGCCATGTTCTTTGGCGAGCGCAAGCCGGGGCAGGCCGAGCGTGAAGACTGGCGCGAGACGCTCGGGCGCGTCCAGGAGGCAGCGGCGTGAGGCGCATAAGGAGCATAAGGAGCATGAGGGCCATGACGGGTGTGACAGGCATGCGTCGCGTGAGCGAGCCTGTCGACCCGCACGACGAGACGCGCCGTGCGCTGCTCGCCGGGGGTGCGGCGCTCGCCGCCGGTGCGTGGCTGGGCGCGCTGCTGCCGGCTTCGTCCGCCCATGCCGCCGGCGCCTCCGCGCCGGTCAAGGGCGCGCCGCGGCGTGTCGTGGTCGCCGGCGGCGCGCTCACGGAAATCGTCTACGCGCTCGGCGCGCAGGATCGTGTGATTGCAAACGACTTGACGAGCCTGTATCCGGAAGCCGCGGCCAGGCTGCCGAAAATCGGCTATCTGCGCTCGCTGTCCACGGAGGGCGTGCTCTCGCTGCATCCCGATCTGCTGCTCGCCGGCGCCGAAGCGGGGCCGCCCAACGTGCTCTCGCAAATCGCGGCGGCGGGGGTGCCCGTCAAGCGCTTCAGGCACGGCTTCGGCGCCGAACTCGTGCAGGAGAACATTCGCGAGGTCGCCGCTGCGCTGGCCGTACCCGAGGACGGCACACGCCTGTCGGGTCGCTTCATGGCCGACTGGCTGCGCGCTCGCGACGACATCGAACGACGCTGGGGCATCCAGAAGCGCCCGCGCGTGCTGTTCATCCTAGGCCATACCGGCAGTCAGGTCATGGTCGCGGGACAGGACACCGCCGCCGACGCCATGCTCGGTTATGCCTGCGCGGAGAACGCGGTGCGCGGATTCACGGGCTACCGTCCGCTCACGGCCGAGGCGGCCGTGGCGGCGCAGCCTGACATTCTGCTCACCACCACGGCCGGGCCTGCCTCCGTCGAGCGGGCCGACCCGGCCGCCGCACTGCTCTCGCAACCCGGATTGGCCAACACGCCTGCGGGGCGCGCGCGACGCGTCTTGAGCTTCGACGCGCTGTACCTGCTCGGTTTCGGACCGCGCCTGCCGCAGGCCGTCGCGGATCTCGCGCGACGCGTACATACCGCGTGACGAGCGCCGCATCCCGCCAGCCCATCGCCAGTGAACTCCCCATGTCAGCCGCCCCCCCGCTTCCGAAGTCAGTGAAATCCGTGGCGTCGCAAGTCCCGCCCCTGCGCGAGCGTCGCGGCGCCGCCCGGCGTCGTCCGCCACGATGGCTCGTCATGACGGTGCTGGCCGCCGTGCTCGCGCTCGCCGTTCTCGCGGCGCTGTGCGGCGGCGCGTATCGCATCGGGCCCAGCGAGGCCATGGCGGCGCTGTTCCGCGGCGCGACGGGCGACTTCGTGCAAGACCAGGCGCGCAACGTGATGGTGCAGATCCGGCTGCCGCGCATCGTGCTCGGCATCCTGGTGGGGGCGGGGTTCGGCGCGGCGGGCGCGGCCTTGCAGGCGCTCTTTCGCAACCCGCTCGCCGATCCCGGCCTCATCGGCGTGGCGAGCGGTGCGGCGCTCGGCGCGGCTGGCGTGATCGTGCTGGGCAGCGCGCTGCTCCCGGCGGCGCTGGCCGCATCACTCGGCCTGTGGCTGTTGCCGCTCACCGCCTTCGCCGGGGCGCTGGGCGTGACCGCGCTCGTCTATCGGCTTGCCGCAGGACGCGGCCGCCTCGCCCTGCCCCTGCTGCTGCTCGCGGGCATCGCCATCAACGCGGTGTCCGGGGCGGTGATCGGCCTGCTCACGTATCTGGCCAACGACACCCAGCTGCGCACACTCACGTTCTGGACGCTCGGCAGTCTGGGCGGCGCCCAGTGGCCGATGCTCGCGGTGATCGTATGGCCCGTCGCGCTGGGTATCGCGATGCTCGCCACGCAATGTCGCTCGCTCAACGCCCTGCTGCTCGGAGAAGCCGAAGCGCTGCACCTCGGCGTGGCGGTGCAAGCGGTGAAGCGTCGCGTGATGGTGGCATGCGCGTTGAGCGTGGGGGCGCTGGTGGCGTCGAGCGGCATGATTGGCTTCATCGGTCTGATCGCGCCGCATATCGTGCGGCTCGTCGTGGGCCCGGACCCGCGCGCCGTACTGCCCGCGGCGGCGCTCTTCGGCGCGACGCTGACCTTGCTCGCGGATCTCGTTGCGCGCACATGGGTGTCGCCGGCCGAGTTGCCGCTGGGCATTCTCACCGCGCTGCTCGGCGCGCCGTTCTTTCTCATGCTGCTGTGGCGACGCCGCGAGCAGTTCGGCCTGTGACCGCCCGCGCCAGGACCTTGCCATGCTCAGTGCACACGATCTCACCATCGCCCACACCGGTTCGCCCGTTCTCGACGGCCTCTCGCTCGACGTCCGGCCGGGCGAGTTGCTCGTGCTACTCGGGCGTAACGGGGCGGGCAAGAGCACCCTGCTCAAGGCGCTGGCCGGCGAGCCGCTGCCGCCTCGGACACGCGTGAGCGGCACCATCACGCTCAATGGCGCCGTGCTCGCCCAATACAGCACGGCGGCACTCGCCCGGCTGCGCGCGGTGTTGCCGCAGACCGCGCAGCTTTCGTTTCCGTTCAGCGCACTGGAGATCGTGACGATGGGGCGTCTGCCGTTTCCGAGGCCGCCGGGCGCGCGGCGCGGCCACAGCGACACCGATATCGCGACGATGGCGCTCGAGCGTGTCGGCGCGCTGGCGCTGTGCCACCGCGACGTGATGACACTCTCCGGCGGCGAGTGGGCGCGCGTGCAGTTCGCACGGGTGCTGGCGCAGTTGTGGCCGGACGAAACGCCGTCGCCGTCGGTGCCGCGCTATCTGCTGCTCGACGAACCGACCGCGGCGCTCGACCTCGCCCATCAGCATCACCTGCTCTCGCTCACCCGGGAACTGGCGAGGACGTGGGGGTTCGGTGCCATGGCCATCGTGCACGACGTGAATCTGGCGGCACGCCACGCCGATCGCATGGCCCTGCTCGCCTGCGGCCGCATCCTGGCCGCAGGCGCGCCGCGCGACGTGATGCGCGCCGAACTCATCGAACAGACTCTGGGGTTGCCGGTACAGGTGATTTCGCCGCAAGCGTCCGCCGGCGTGCCGTTCGCGCTTCCGGCCTGACGATGCGGGCGTTCCCGCCGATCGCGCCGCGCGGTCAGCCGACGGGGACGCCGTCCTTGTCGAGATTCGCGCGGGCGCACAGCACCGCCGCGAGATCCCACAGCGCATAGCCGACGCTCTTGAAGAGCACCGGCCCGCTCGAGCGGAAACGGTCGGGCGTGATGATCGCGTCCATGAGCGGTGCGGCGCGCCCCCAATCGAGGGCCGCGTGCAGCAGATCGCCGGCCTCGTGCTTGACCTCCCACGTATCGACGACGAGCGTGCCGCGCACGGCCGCATCGCGGCACAGCTGGGGCGGCAATTCGCGCATGTCGGGACGGAACGCCCCCACGCCGGCGACGAAGATGTCGTCGCGCCAGCGGATCGCGTCGCTGTCGGGCAGCACCGGCTCGCTGCTGGTCGTGGCCGTGATCACGATACTGACCGTGCCGAGCACCGGCTCGATGGCGTCCACCACCGTCGCTTCCACACCGAGCGATGCCGCATGGTCCGCCAGCGCGTGCGCGCGCTCCGGACTGCGCGAATAGATCATGAAGTGCCGCGTGCCCATGCCCGCGGCGAACGCTTCCAGATGCGCGCGCGCCTGAACGCCGGCGCCGACGATAAGCACCGGGCCTTTCGGGCGCGGTGCGAACTTGCGCGCGGCGAACAGCGTCACGGCAGCCGTGCGGCGCCCGGTGACGGTCGGTCCGTCGAGCAGCATCAGGCGCTCGCCGGTGTGCGGGTCGTACACCATGACTTCGCCGATGATGGACGGCTTGCCGGCGCGGCAATTCTCCGGGTGCACGGTGATGTGCTTGGTCATCGCCACGTCGCGATTGGCGGCGGGCATGACCAGCAGCACGCCGCCGCGGCGGCCGCGTTCGGGCTCGGTGAGGGGAAAGTGCAGACGCTCGGGCGCGCGGGCCGTGCCCGAACGCATTTCCACGAGCATGGCCTCGATACCGTCGGCCAACTGCGGGTAGGGCAACACCTGCGCGGTCTGCCGCGCATCCAGCGTGATCATCGATATGTCTCCGCTTCGGGGCGTGCGCCGCAGGCAGCGAGTCTCGTCCCCGCGGCCATCCTCTCGCGTCACGCTTTGCCAAGTCTTGTTTTCAGTGTAGCGCGCATCGCGTCGACGCGTCTGCCACATCAAAAATTATTCATGGCATTGTCGCGCCGATGCTGCGCACATGCGCTCAGCGACTCGCATTGCGCATGCGCTTACCGTCGTTGACGGTCGCACCGCGTACCTCGAAACGTATGCTGTCGCGGACGGCGCCGCTGGCATCGACGAGTTCGAGCGTATGGCGCCCCGGCCACGGCAGCCAACTCACGCGCGCGCGACCGGCGAGCGGCTTGCCGTCGAGACGCCAGGCCGCGCCGTTGGGCCACGCGGCGGCCACCTGGAACCACAGGCGCTGATTCGCAGGCGGAATGTCGGGATCGAGGGCGACGATGGTGCCGTCGGCCGGCCCGGCAATGCGCCACAGCGGCCCGCCCGGCGCCTTCGTCGCGAGCGCGGACAGTGCGAGGGTGCGCTGCGCGGTGCCTGGCAAAAACCATTCTTCGCGTGCGGGTTCGACGTGCTCGGCGTATTGCACCGCCACATGTTCGAGCCCCGGGGGCGCCGCGGGCGGCACGCTCGCCGTGCGGCGATGCAGGTAGTCCATGACGCGATGCCAGATCGGCGCCGCACCGGACACCCCGGAGACGTCCCACATCGGCGCGCCGTCGGCGTTGCCCACCCATACGCCAACCGTGTAGCGTCGCGAGTAGCCGATCGCCCAGTTGTCGCGCATGTCTTTGCTCGTGCCGGTCTTCACGGCGGTCCAGTAACGCGTGGACAACGGACTGTCGAGGCCGAACGTGCGCGTGCGCGCCTGCCGGTCGGCGATCATGTCCGACACGATAAAGCTGACTTGCGGCGAAAACACCCTCGTCTGCGCCAGCTTGCGTGTTGCGCGCTTCTCGCCGGCGACGGTGCGCGTTCCCGCCGTGCCGTCGACGCCGGCCGTGCGCGCGAGCGATGCCTCGCCACCCATGCGCTCGTTGATGGCGCCTACGACGCCGCCATTGGCGAGCGCACGGTAGGCGTTGGTCAGCGAGAGCAGTGTCACGTCGGCGCTGCCGAGCGCGAGACTGAAGCCGTAGTAATCGCCGCTCTGCGTGAGCGGCAGACCGAGCGAGACGAGCGTTTGCGCAAAACGGCGCGGCGTGACCATCACGAGCGTGCGCACGGCCGGCACGTTCAGCGACGAGGCCAGCGCCGTGCGCACGCTGACCCATCCCTTGAAGTGCCGGTCGTAATTCTGCGGGATGTAGAGCCCGCCGCCCGTGGGCAGATCGATGGGCGAATCGTCGAGCAACGACGCTGCGCTCAGACGCCGCTCGGCGATCGCCTGCGCGTAGAGGAACGGCTTGAGCGTCGAGCCGGCCTGGCGCAACGACGCCACGCCGTCGACCTGCGCCGCCGACGACAATGCGCCGGACGATCCGACCCACGCGAGAATGTCGCCGCTAGCATTGTCGATCACGACGATGGCGCCGTCCTGCACGTTGCGCGACCGACCTGGCGCGCCAAGCTCGCGCAGCGTTTGCTGCAGCGTGGTGACGGCCACCCGCTGCAACTGCGCGTCGAGGGTGCTGGTCACGCGTGTGCCCGCCGGCGGACGCGTTTCGCTGAAAACGCGCCGTGCGAAATGCGGCGCCAGATTCACGGCGTCGCGCGTGGCCATCACGCTGGCCGGACGCGAGAACACCAGTTGCGTGTACCCCTCCAGGCCATTGCAGTCCGCCGCCTGTCCCAGGTCGCGAAGGATTGCGCAAGCGCGCTGGGCGACGCGCGACGCCGGCGCGTTCGGCGCACGCAGCAAGGCGACGGCAAGCGCCGCCTCGCGCGCGTCCAGTCCGACGGGCAGTTTGCCGAAAAGCGTTTGCGACACGGCCGAGATGCCGACCAGCTCACCGCGAAACGGCACGAGGTTCAGATACGCTTCGAGAATCTGGTCCTTGCGCCAGCGCTGTTCCAGCCACACCGCCGTCGCCGCCTGACCGATCTTCTGCGTCATCGAGCGCTTGCGCGCGCTGGGCCGCAGGTCGTCGTCGAGCAGCCCGGCGAGTTGCATCGTCAGCGTCGAGGCGCCTCGCGTGCGCGAGTGCCAGAGATTGCCCCACGCGGCGGCAGCCACGCCGCGCCAGTCGACGCCGCTGTGCGCATAGAAGCGCTTGTCCTCGGAGACGATCAACGCCTGGCGGAAGGCGGGCGACACGTCGGCAAGCGTTACCCAGTCCCCACGCAGCGCCTGCATGTCGGCGCGCAGGCGCTGCAACGGCTCGCCGTGGCGATCGAGCAGGATCCAGTCCGAGGCGCGCCAATCCTGCCGCACGTCGTCGAACGACGGCACGGCCCGCACCGCCGCGCTTGCCGGCATCAGGCTCAGGGCCAGAACGACACGCAGCACGACGCGACGTGCCGCGTGGGAGCGAAAGACCTCACGCACCGCCAGCACGCTCCTCGTCCTGTGCCCCGCCACGCGCTCGCGGCGCGCGCAGCGCCATGATGCCCGCGCTCAGCAGCAATTGCGCGAGCGCATAGAAGACCCAGATGGCGTATTCCTGCGCCGGCACCGCGCCCACGAACCGCGTGGTGCCGATAAGCGCATCGGAGACGGTGAATAGCAGCGCACCGACGGCCGCCCATTCGCCCGGCAGGTCGGCAAGCAGCGCCGCCGTGGCCATCATCGCCAGCACGATCACGTAGCATGCCACCGGCGCCTTGAGCGCCGCCATGCCTGGCCAATACATCGCGTAGGAAATCGCCGCCGCGACCCACACGACGACGATGGCCACCCGATGCCAGCGCGGCGCTTGCGACCACGGCCGACGCAGGCGCCAGAACAGCGCGAAGTACGCCGCGTGGGCGAGCAGGAACGCCGCGAGACCCAGCACGAACCCTTGTGCGAGCGTCGGAATGGCAAGCAGGACGTCGCCCGCGCCGGAGAAGATCAGCGCCGCGCACAGCCAGGGCCGCTCGCCGGGCGCGCGGTGGTACAACGCGGCGAAGAGCAGCAGCGCGCACAGCAGCGCCTTCGCCACCGCCTGGTCCGCATACGGCGCGCCGCGCAGCGAGAACGTATAGGCAGCGCCGGCCACGGCGGCCAGCCACCAGAAGCGGCGCGCCTCTCGCGGCAGCGCCGCGCTCAGGGCAAAGGCATTTGGCGTCATGTCGGCGTGTCTCCCGGGGTCAAGGTTTCGCCGGCACGACCTGCACCGGCGCATTCGGCGCCTCGCCGTACATGGCCGGCTCGTACATCGCTTCGACGCGTGTGGGCGGCGTGGCGAACTTGCCCACGTTGTTCAGACGCATGGTGTACTCGATTCGATGCTGCCCCTTCGGCAGATAGTCGAAGTACGCGCGGTAGGCGTCCTGTGCCCGCTCCTCGAACGCCGGCATGGCGCCCTCGGTCTTCTCGCCCTGCGTCGCAATCGCCGAGTCGCGCCCGAGCCCGCCGCCGAGCACCGTCGCGCCACCCGGCAGCGGGTCGCTCACGACCACCCACCGCATGTCGGCCTGCGCATCGATGTCGAGCCGCACGCGAAGCACGGCCCCGCGCACGAAGCTCTCGCCGCTGCGCTCTGCGGCGTCCTGCACCTGCACGCTGCGCGTGACCCGATACCCGGCGGAGAACGGCGCCTTGAGGGGTACCGCCGCGAGACTCTGGATCGTGGCCCACGGCTTGCCCGCACCCGTCTGGTCAAGACGCAGCACGTCGCGTGCGCTGTCCGCCCCCACCGCGGCGTGGCTCAGCCACGGCAGGGAAACGGTCGGCGGCACGGTCCCCGACTTGAGCTTGTCCCAGTCCACCGTCTGTACGCCGCCGCTCGTCTGATTGTCACGCTGCCATTGAATCGCAGTCTGCCCTGTGGGCGTATCGCGCTCGAAGCGTGCGGAGAAGCGATCCACCGCCAATCCGCCCCAGACGTTTGCCGTCGTCGTCGACCACGCGCCGCGCGACTGCAAGCCGAGCAGGCCCACCACGAGCCGCGGCATGTCGTCCTTCCACGCCGGATTGGCGTTCATGAGCAAGGCCAGACGCGCGGCATTGGTCTGCGGACCGACCATGAGCCACCACAGGTCGTCGCTCGCCTGCGTCGAAAAACCCACGCGCGTGCCCTGATACGACAGGCGTGCCCGCAGAATCTGCTCGGCCTGCGCCAGACGCTCGGCGCGCTGCGGCGCATCGGGCAAGCGCTGCAAAATGGCGTACCAGTCGATCACGGCCGAGGTCGGCCAGTCGTTCGGCGTGAGCGTGAGCGAGCTCAACATGCGCGCATTCGCGCGACCGTATCGCGAGAGCGCCTCGATCGCACTGAGCTTGCGCAGCGTGAGATCGTCGCGCGGCGCCCAGAAGCGGCGGGTCAGGCGCCCTTCCACGAACGCGGTGAGGCCGTCCTGCATGCGCGCGAGAGCGTCGTCCGGCAACGCATACGCCGGATCGAGCGCCTTGGCTTCGCTGCTCACAGAAAGCAGATAGGCGGTAAGCGTGTCGCTGCCCTGGCTGGCAAACCCCTCCTGCGGCGGGAAATAGCTCGCCAGGCCGTCGTCGTCGAGATACGACGGCAGTGTGCCCATCACCCGCTTCCATTGCGCGACGTCGCGCAGCCCCAGCGCTTTGGATGCCTGCTGCTCCAGACACGCATACGGATACAGCTCGAACCATCGCTTCACGCCCGGCAGCCCCTGCGACAGACGCGGCTGCATGTTCACGCGAACGCCGCCGCGCAACTTGCCGGTACTGTCGGCCACCGCCCCCGTGGGCGGCGCCATGGGCAGCGTCAGGCTGCCCTCGACCTGCATGAGCACGGACTGCTGCACGGTCGCCGGCAATGAGGGCTGTATGTCCTGGCCAACCTTGATGGCATCGCTTGCCGCGGGCGCGGCGCCCACGGCCGGCGCCTGCGCGCTGACCTCCCAGAGCAGTCGCTGGGCGCGCGTGTCGCCAAGCCCGGTCGGCGCCGTGACTTCCCAGGCCACTTCGCGCGATTCCCCGGCGGGCACGTCGATTCTCTGCGGCGCGAGCGTCAACTGGGTCGCCCTTGCGGTGAGCTGCACCTGCATGGCGTGCTGCGTCGTGTTGCGAACGGTGAACTGGGCACGGTAGTTGTCTCCCTCGCGCACCAGCGGGGGCAGACCCGAGATCAGTTGCAGATCCTGCGTGGTGCGGATCGTTGCACTGCCCGTACCGAACCAGCCGAGCGCCTGCGCCCCCGGCTTGCCGTCGTCGGCCACGGCGACGATGCGGAAACTCGACAGCGAGTCGTTGAGCGGCACGTCCACCGTGGCCTCGCCCTTGTCGTCGAGCGTCACACGCGGCTGCCACAGCAGTAACGTGTCGAAAAGCTCTCGCGTAGGACTCTTGCCACCGCCACCGCCGGCCGGCACGGCCTTGCGCCCGTAGTGACGCCGGCCGATGATCTCCATTTGCGCGGTGGCCGTCGTCACGCTGTAGCTTCGCCGCTGCCACATGGCGTCCAGAAGATTCCAGCTGGTGTTCGGCGCCAGTTCCAGCAGCGCTTCGTCCACAGCTGCGACCGCGACTTCTGAGCCCGGCGCGACGGGCTTGCCGTCAGGCTGCGTGACCTTGATGCGCACCTTCGCGTGGCCGCGCACCGGATATGTGGGCGCGTCGGGTTTCACTTCCACGCCGAGGCGCTGGCCGGCCGTGCCGACGCGCAACTCCGCCAAACCGAAGCGGTACGCCGGCTTGCCGAGATCGACCAGCCCGGTCGGCGCCTGATATTCGCGGCCCTCGTACCAGAACGCGCGGAACCATTCCAGCGGCTGCTTCCAGCCCCACTGGAAGAATGAATACCACGGCACTTCGTGGATACGTCCGCGCACGGCGAGGACCGAGACATAGACGTTCGGCCCCCACGATGGGTCCACCTTGAGCGAGATGTTCGGATCCTGGCCCGAAATCTCGATCGTGCGCGTGTCCATCACGCCCTCACGCTCGATGGCAACGAGCGCCGTGGCCGAGCGGAACGGCATGCGCACCTGCAGCTTCGCGGTCTCGCCCGGTTCGTAGGCGCGGCGCTCCGGCAGCACGTCCATGCGATCGGTGTTGTCGCCACCGAACCAGACTTCGCCGCGCCCGGTCACCCAGACGCTCGTGGTCGACGTGCTCAGGTTGCCCTTGTCATCCTTGGCCTGTGCCACGAGGGTGACCTCCCCCGGCTGGGAGAGCGACACGTCGCACGACAACATGCCGCGATCGTCCGTCTTGCCGCTGCACACCTTGCCAAGGTCCTTCACCTCGGTGCGATTGTCATACGCGTAGAACCCGCCGACCATGCGCTTGCGGCTGCTGATCGTGATGCGCGCTTCGGCGCGCACCTCCATGGCGACACCAGCCTTCGGCTTGCCCTGCAGGTCGAGTGCGAGCGCCTTGACCGGCAGCTTGTTCGTCACGGACACCCAGCTCTCGCTGCGCACCCCGGTGATCAGGTTGGCCGGCCACAACGTGGCATTGCCGCGCAGCGTCTGGATCTCCCCGTTCGGGTCCGCAAAACTCGCTTCGAGCATCAGGTCGCTCGGACGGTCGACCTTGGGCAGATCCTTGAGCGTCAGATTGCCCGCGCCATTTCGGTCGAGCACGAGCCGCTGCTTGTCGGCGACCAGCTTCTGATCGACCGCACCCGAACTCTCGTCGTCGCCCTGATCGTCGTCGGGCGCACCGGACCGGGCCGATGGCGGCCGATACGGCGTGAAGCTGAAGTCGTCATAGCCGTCGAACGCCAGGTCGCGCACGCGCAACAGCGCGGACACGCGCACCGGCAAATTGCCGGCCGGCCCTCCCGAGACGTAATTCACCTGCACGCTCACGGGCGCTTCGGTCTTGTTGACGAGCGCGGACTTCGCAGCGTCGCGCACGCCGATCGAGCCGGCGAGCACCGGCAGGCGGAATGCTTCCACACGGAAATGGCCCGCATCGAGCGACGTGGGATAGGTGCTCGGCCGCGTATCGCCGTCGCTGTAGTCGAGCGTGACCGTGTACTCGCCGAGCTTCGCGCCCTGCGGAATCTGGAAGCTGCTCTCCGCCAGGCGTCCGTTACGCCACTTGATGGGCTGGGTGTATGTCTGCCCCGAGCCCTGATGCGTGATCGTGAGCCGCGAGGGCAGGCTCGCCGGCAACGCCAGCCCCTGCATGGTCTCCTGGCGGATGAAGTGTTTCATCGAGACCGTCTCGCCAACGCGCAACAGCATGCGATCGAACACGGTCTGCGCGCGAAGGGTCGGACTGCTGCCGCCGTCGGTCGGCACATGGAAACGCCACGGCTCGATGCCGCGATCGGAGTCCGACGACACGAACGCCATGTCGGGATCGTTGCCCTGCGTACGCGCCACCACGAAGTAGCCCGAGCGCATCGTCTTCTCGCAATAGCGGTAGCGATCGAGCGATTTGTCGATCTTCGCCACGCCGGTCTTGTCGGTGATGGCGGACGCCACTTCGGCGCCCTCGCAGTCGAGCACGCGCACGTGCGCATTGGCCACGGGCTGTCCCTTGTCGAGCGTGGTAACCCACGCCACGGCGTTCTCCCGCCCCATCTTGAAGTGCACGCCGAGGTTGGTCACGAGCACCGTGGTGCGCACGTACATCGGCAGCGACTTGCCGAGCAGCGCCGCCCCGAGCGAGGGAGAGGCGAGCTCCACGACATAGAAGCCGGGCTTCTGGAACGGAATACCCACGACCTCGAACGGACGCGGGTCCTTGTCCTTGGGCACGGGCAACGTCAAGGCCTGCACGCCCGGTAGACCGGAGAGCAGCGACAGGCTGCGGGTGTCGTAGCGCGTGAGCTTGTCTTCCACGATCGTCGCGGCGTTCGGCCCGAACGTCTCCTTCGCCGCGGGCGCCGTGAGGATCGTCGGCATGGCTTGCGCGATCTGCTGGCGCGTCATCGTCGTTTCGTCGAACCGACGCACGCGCGAGAGCCATTCCATGACCTGGACGTCGTCATCGACGCGCAATTGCAGGGTGCGGCCGTTTGCCCTGGCAGCCTCCCCCGCCACGCCCAGACCGTTGATCTGAAGTGCCGGCTCGACCTTGCGCAGCGTGACGGGCAGCATCGGCGGCATGCCCGGCTCCGCGAAGCGCTCGACAATCCCGAACGGCGCCGCAGCGAATTTGGCCAGCGGCGGCATGGTCGCCATCTTCGTCTTCAGCGGGAATTCGCTGGCGTTGTCCAGCGCTCGGCCGCTGTCGTCGGTGAAGCCCTTCGGCAGCGTGATCGTGAGCTCGGCCTTTTCGGGGAACGGCGCGTCGAAGGTCACGTCGCTCACGCTCGACGCGCGGTCCGTATCGCCGAACTTCGGCGAGCGTTCGGCCCCTGCGCCCTGCAACCGTATCTTCGCCGCCATGTCGCGCGCGACCGGCGAGTTGAATGTCAGGCGCAGCGCACGCAGCGGCGTGCACGGCGCGTTCGCGTTCTCGCGCTCGCAACTGAAACTCGCGGTAAACGGCTCGCGCACGTCGTATTCGAAGCGCCGCGCCTGGCGCGTGGGCACGCCCGACGGCGTGGTGATGCCCGCGCCCCACACCAGATGCATCTTGGCGCCGGCGGCGAGCGTGCGATTGCATTGCAGCATGACCACGCGAGCGGACTGCTTTTCGAGATTGAAGCGCTTGAGCAGCGCCGTGCGCGTGTCGCCTTCGATCCACTTCACGCCCAGACGCTCGCCTACGCCTTCGGTCTCGCACCAGGCGTTCTGTGTCACGCTTGCCTGCTGTGCGGGGCCGTTGAGCGTAAGAACGAAGATCTGGTTCTCGTCGATCGGCCCATACGACGGGCGAATCGTGGTGACGGCCGGCCCGCCCGTATTGAATGCGTAGCGCGTGGCGCCCGAGAGCGGCGTACCGGATGCGGCAGACAGGCCGCTGCGCGCCTCCACCGTACATTTCGCGCCCGGGGGCAGCGGTTGTTTGAAGTCGTAGACCCAGATCTTCGGTTCCAGCCAGTGGCCGTCGCCGGTGAGCGATGCGTCGGTGCAACGCACGGTGGCCGGCGCGCTCGCCCGGGGATCGCCGGCGGGCACCATCGCCTCGTCGAACTTGACGACCACCTGATCCACGCTGGCCACTTCACCCTGGGGGCTCACGCTGACGATGCGCGCGGCATGCGCCGGCACCGCTATCCCCATTCCTAGACAGAGTGCCGCCCACGCCAACGGCGCAGCCGGCCAGACGCGTTGCGTTCGGCTATGCATGCCGGACTCCTCCCGAGTTCTGGTGAGGCGATTCTAACCTGCAGTCCTTGGCAATTCGAACCGTTTCCGGCCGATTCTCGCATCGCTCGCCAGACGAACGTCAGAATTCGGATCGCATGCTTCACGCGTTCGGAATTCGGCGCATTGGGTCCAGGACGCGGCCTATGTCACACTGGCGTCTTTCCCTATGTGCGTTGCGAGCGCGCCATGTCCATCGCCTTTCTCCATCCGAAGAAGAACGCGCTGGTCTACCTGGTCAAGATCCTCACCGGTTCGCTGATCGTCTGGTTCGGTCTGCGCGCCGCCGGCTTTCCGGAGCCGTACTGGGCGATGATCTCGCTCATCATCGTTACCGAGCCCGACCCGATGCAGGCGCGCAGCAACTTCAAGGCGCGCTCGATCAACACGATCACCGGCGCGGTCGTGGCATGTGTGGTCTTGCTGATGATCGGGCCGGGGCTGGCGCCGATGCTGCTGGGTATCACGATCGCCACGCTCGCGGCCATGCTGGTGCAGAACTATCCGTCGAACTGGCGGCTCGGGCCGGCAACGGTCGTGATCCTGATGTCCGCGGCCTTGAGCGGCCAGGAGCAAGGGCTGCATGAAGAACTGAGCCTCGCCATGCTGCGCGTGATTGAGGTGCTGGTCGGCTCCACAGTCGCCCTGGTCCAGTCGCTGATCTATGGGCGATACGTGAAACCGTGGCTCATGCCGTCCGACTGAGGCGGCGTGACGACTGCGCCATTCCGGGCGTGTCTCGCCGCCCGGAAGCCTCGGAAGGTTTCGAAAGGCCAGGACGGCTTGGGCGCGCGGCTGCGGGCCGTCGCGCCTGTCAGCGCGACGTCTGCCGGTTGGCCAGATAGTGGAGGGGCAGCGCGTTGCTGCGCTTGAAAGCGCTCAGCACGATGTTCGAGCGAACGTTCTCGACGCCCGGCACCTGCATCAGCCGCTTCATGACGAACGCCGACAACGCGTTCAGATCCGGGACGACGATTCGCAGCAGGTAGTCCGCCTCGCCGACCACGGCGTGACACTCGAGCACCTCGGGCAGCAGATCGATCTCCGCCTGGAAGCGCTCGATGACCTGGTCGCCGTGATGCTGCAGACGCAGTGTCGTGAACGCCGTCACGGCCAGGCCCAGCGCCTCGGGCCGCAGCACCACGCGATATCCCTCGATGACCCCCGCCGCTTCGAGCCGCTGCAAGCGCCGGCCGATCTGTGACGCAGAGAGCGCCACGTGCTCGGCCAACTGGTGATGCGTGGCCCGTCCTTCCTTCTGCAATGCGTCCAGAAGGGCCAAATCGAAGCTATCCAGATCAAGCATGACGATTCTCCGCAATAAATCGCTTTTTTATGCGAACTTTATGCAAACCACTTTCACCACAGGCGCATTATGCGCCCATTTCGCACGCCCTGCGCACTACACTTTCAATCATTGCAACCGCTTGATTGAGTCGTCCGCATCATGTCCCTCACCGCCATGCTCCAGGAGCAGTTCGACGCCGGTCTCACGACCCGGCCCGACTTCACGATCGACCAGCCCGTCGAACAATACGGCGCGGTCGATCACGCGGTGTGGCAACAACTCTACGAACGTCAGACGGCAATGCTTCCCGGACGCGTGTGCGAGGCGTTCATGGACGGTATTCACGCTCTCGACATGGACGCCCGTCGCGTGCCGGAGTTCGCCCGTCTCAACGAAAAACTGATGCGCGCCACCGGCTGGCAGGTCGTCGCGGTGCCCGGCCTCGTGCCGGACGAGGTCTTCTTCGACCATCTCGCCCATCGTCGCTTTCCGGCCACATGGTGGATGCGACGCCCCGATCAGCTCGACTACCTGCAGGAACCCGACTGCTTTCACGACGTATTCGGTCACGTACCGCTGCTTGCCAACCCGGTGTTCGCCGACTTCATGCAGGCCTATGGCGAGGCCGGCAAGCTCGCGCAGTCGCTGGGCGCACTGCCGCTGCTCGCACGCCTGTACTGGTACACCGTCGAATTCGGTCTGATGCGCGACGGCGACGGTCTGCGCATCTACGGCGCCGGCATCGTCTCGAGCCGCGGCGAAACCGAGTTCTCCCTCACCTCGCGCGAACCGAACCGCATCGGTTTTTCGCTCGAGCGCGTGCTGCGCACGCAATACCGCATCGACACGTTTCAGCAAACGTACTTCGTGATCG
This sequence comes from Pandoraea sp. CB10b_02, assembly GCF_002216225.1. NCBI lineage: Bacteria > Pseudomonadati > Pseudomonadota > Betaproteobacteria > Burkholderiales > Burkholderiaceae > Pandoraea > Pandoraea sp. CB10b_02. The sequence continues at coordinate 38,989 of NZ_NJGW02000021.1, read as the reverse complement.
ATGATTTCGCCCAACTGTTCGAGGCGATGCGCGCCGATCTGCCCACGCTCTTCAAGGCCTTTGCCGAGACGTCACCTTTCGCGGCAAACGCTCGCGAGCCGCAAGACACGCCGATCCTGCTGCCCGCGTGAGCGCGGCGCGCGAGCGGGTCGGCTCTCGTCACCGCTTGTCTTTGCCAGCGCCCCCTCCAGGCGCTTCGACACACGCACCGCCTGCCTGTGAAACAATAGACCGCATGAAATGGCGACCCCGCCGCTTCATGGGCGCCGCGTGCGGCTCGGCCGAGTACCCTCCCGTGTCCGGCGCGCGGCCATCACTGGCGTCGTGCCGACGCCGGTGCATTCGAATCGGCCCGATTCAAACCGAACGTTTTGAAAGGAATGCTATGACAACACGACTCTCATCCGAGGCTCGCGCCGGCCTGGCCGAAGTGCTGCCCGAGTGGCATCAGGTGGTCGGCCGCGACGCCATCCAGCGCAGCTTCACGTTCCACGACTTCAACGAAGCCTTCGGCTTCATGGCGCAAGTGGCGCTCAAGGCCGAGAAGATGAATCACCATCCCGAGTGGTTCAACGTCTACAACCGCGTGGACATCACGCTCTCGACGCACGACGCCGACGGCCTGACCCAGCGTGACGTCGACCTCGCGCTCGCCATCGACCAGTTCGCCGGCGACCGCAGCTCGAGCTGAACGCGGCCGTCTTCGCATTGCCCCAACCACGCGTTTCGGGGCGTTTCTCTCAGCATCGGACGGTATCGCGGCCAGGACGCACCCCACAGGCCCGATCCGCACCGATGCCGCTCAACCGGTCTTCGTCACCCTCGCTCGGCTCGCGCGTGCCGGTCTTCGTCACCCTCGCTCGGCTCGCGCGTGCCGGTCTGCGATCACTTTTCGGACGCTGCCTTTTTTCGCGTTCGCCGGCGAATCAGCGCTTGGGCGCCAGCAACGTGCCGCGGCAATCCTTGCTGCCGCAGTGGCACGCATATTCTCGTTTGAGTTTCTTGGTGTAACGCGCGTCGATCACCAGACCGTAATCGTAAAAAAGCTCTTCGCCCGGCTCGATGTCGCGCAGCGCATAGATATACACGCGATCGCCCTCTTCGCGGGCTTCGCAATTCGGCGAACACGCGTGGTTGATCCAGCGCGCGTTGTTGCCGTTGACCTTGCCGTCGATGCAGCGGCCGTCTTCCAGACTGAAGTAGAAAGTATGCGTCGGGTGTTCCGGATCGTGCGGATGGCGGCGCAGCGCTTCGCGCCACGAAATGATCTCGCCCTTGTATTCGATCACGCGGTCCCCCTTCTTGAGGCGCTTGAGCGCGTACACACCTTTACCGTGGACGCCCGACTTCCTGACTTCGATTCTGCGCTTGGCTGCCATGTCTATGCGACGAGGTTTCGTGAATGCAAAAAAGCGCAGTGTACAGGCACGAGGCCATCATGTGCGTGACAACGCAAAACGAAAAAAAACGTCACCCGGTATCGGATGACGTTTTCCCCTGACGCACGCTCGACGCGAGACGATCGTCCACAATCGTCCGAGTCGATCGATTCGGACGAATGCCGTCTTTCGTTCAGGCCTTGCTGTAGATCTTCCAGATCTTGCGCTGCGTGGCGATGTCGGCTTCCTCGTGCGCGTTACAGTCGATCGGCAGTCGGGAATCGTCATACGTCGCGTTGAAGTAATCGCAGTAGTACGGGCCCTTGCCGCGCGCGTTCACCTCGAAGTGAGTGCATGTCAGGCACATACGCTGCGGCGGCATGTCGCCACGCTCCTGCATCGTGAAGACGAGTTTGAGCAGCGTGCGGTAGAACTGCGAGCGCTCCTTCTCGTTGAGCGTCTCCGAGGCCGTCATCAGGAAGTTCGGCCATTGCGACGCTTTCCTGGCGGCGGTCTTGCCCCGGGCGGTCAAGCGCAGCGCCAACGCGCGACCATCGTTGACGTCGCGGCGTTTTTCAACCAGATCCTTGCTTTCGAGTGTGCTCACGGCCTCGCTCACCGTGGCCGACGTGAGCGCCGCATCCTCCGCGATTTCGCCCAGTCGCATCGGCACGCCGCGCGCTAGCAAAAGGGTGAGTATCTCACCCTGCGTCGGCGTCAATCCAGCCATTGCCGCGCCTTCCCAGGCGTGGCTCCGTAACGCTGTTCCCATGCGCAACAAACCTGCCGTCACGCGCTTGGAGAGCGCTTCATCAAGTGGGGTCGGAGTAGCCATGATTTTCTTTAGGATTTCTAAAAACTATACGTCGATAAAACAGCTTGTCAAATACGAACTCCCAGGCGGTGCATCACACGTCATGACCCACATTTGTCCTGCGTTCCGGCGCCCCGCCCGGGGGAAACCCTAAAGCACTTCCGTGTCGATACGCGACGGCAAGTCGCTGTTGAACCTGCCTTCCCACCACGATTCCATTGTGTGTTCCGAGTTTAATTTTGGCGTATCAGTTCTTGTACTGATCTCCCAAATCCTACTCACGATGTTTACAAAATATTGGTGTCCTGCGCACTCGCCATGCGAAGCGGCGCGTCATTGAAAACGTTTCGCATCCCATGCGAATTTCATCGCTCGCTGAATAGTGGTCACAGGCGCCGTTCTCTTGCATCCCTCAACAAATTCGCCGTCGCGCGCGAAGCCGCGCCGCGCATGGCTTGCAGACCTTAACGATCCCTTTGCGCGATGCAAGGTTCCCCACCGGGGCCACAAAAAATCTCTCGATCTTCGAGAGATCCGCATGTCCGGATGCCGGGGTCGTGACTGCGCCATTCATCTGGCCGTTTCGGACAGAACGCAAATGATTTGAAACACAACGGCGGATCGTTAGTGGCCGGGGGTCGGCCGAAGGCCGGTTTCGCCGGAAAAGTCGGGAAGTGAAGTCGGGAGTGTGTACGTTGGCATGGCCGTTCGAACACACGAAACGAAGAATTGGACGGTGCCGGCGATTTCGCTCGTTGCAGCCAGCAAAACCAGAATCAGTCACTTTTCGCACCGCGTCCGGCAGGTCTCTAAACAAAGTGGCGAGATTGTAGCCGCGAACCAGGCGAGCGACGCGAGAACGTCAAAATTATCCACAAAACCGCATATTTCAGGGCCTTCTGCACAAAATTTAAGCGCCTGTGGATAACTTTCTGGATAACTTGTCGGACTAGATGTGCATGGCATCGGGATAACTTCAGAAGGTTTCCACAGGGGCCCAAAACTGTTCCGACTTGTTCTCGGGATACCCGCTGTTTTTCCATCCAGTTCTTATTTCGCCAAGATCCTGTTTACACACGGTTAACTGTGGTTATCCACAGGAGTGGTCCGCCTTTGTTAACTACTACTATGTATACATACAGTAAACCTATTAAAACCTTAAAACCTCGCTACGAGCCGAGCAAAAACGTGTGAACCCGCTTCGCCGCAACGGTGGAAAACGCCGCGCCCGCGGCGCGGGATTCCCCTCTCACAGGCGCTTTTGTCCTGTTCGCGCCGTTCCCCCTGTCTGCCCTGTCCGCCTTGATCGTTTTGTTCAAGCTGCCTGGCCCGATCGTCCCCAACGGGACACATTGCGCAACGCCGCACCCCCGGGTGCCGCAAAACCGGCTGCTACCGCCTGCGGTAAATCGTGATGGCAATAAGGCGACGGCAATAAAAAAACCCCGCCAAGGCGGGGTTTGGTAACACCGATCGCAAATGACGCGCATCGCGAGACATCCTGTTCGCGCGACGCCCGTGTTCCGGGCCGGTTCAGGTCATGCCGCCCAGCGCAGACACTGCTGGCGAACCATTTCATTGAGTGACTTGGCGTCGGCCTGGACTTCGCGCAGCCATACGGCGTCGTTCTTACCTGAAGCGACCAACTGACGGATCTCCTCGCAGGCGCCTTCGGCCTCCAGGGCCGCCGCATGTGGCTTGATGACCTCGAGCGTTTGCGCGACGTGCTGGCCCAGGGTGGTGCGCTCGCCTGTCTGCGGGTTCACATAAGCGCCTTCCAGACCGAAGCGGCAGGCCTCGAAGCGATTGAAGGTGTAGACGAGGTAATCGTCCTCGCTGAGCACGAACGGGTGCTCCTCGAGCAGATAACGGGCCAGAGACTGGATATAACAGGCGATGGCGGCCGCGCGGTCGACGGACAGGGGGGTGTCCATCACCCGCACCTCGATCGTCCCAAAACCCGGTTTTGGCCGAATGTCCCAGTAGAAGTCCTTCATGCTCTCGACAACGCCGGTTTTCACCATCTTGTCGAAATACGTCTCGAAGTCTTCCCACTTGAGCACGAACGGTGCGCGGCCCGAGAGCGGGAATGCGAACACCGAATTCAATCGCGCGGAATGAAAGCCTGTGTCGACCCCCTGCACGTAAGGCGAGGACGCCGACAGCGCAATGAAGTGCGGAATATAGCGCGACATCGCATGCAGCAGATAGAGCGCGCTGTCCGGGTCGGGACAGCCGATGTGCACGTGCTGGCCGAACACGGTGAACTGCTTGGCGAGATAGCCGTAGAGTTCGGAAAGGAAATGAAAGCGCGGCGAGTCGTAGATGGTGCGCTCGCTCCATCGCTGGAAGGCGTGCGTGCCGCCGCCGCACAGCCCGATGTTGAGCTGCTCGGCCGCCGCGACGAGCACGTCGCGAATTCGCCGCAGTTGCGCGACGGCGTCGCTGTGGTGGTGGCAGATGTCCGTGGAGAGCTCGATCATGCTCTCGGTCATCTCGGGCTTGATGTCGCCCGGGTGCGTCTCCTTGGCCACGAGACGCATCACGTCGGCGGCAGCCTTGGTCAGATCGTAGTCGTGACGATTGACGATCTGCATCTCGAGCTCCACCCCGAACGTACACGGCTTCGAGGGAATGAATTCTTCTAATGACATGGCTTAATCCTTCCGTTCACCGACAAGGGCCAGTGCCCAATAGACCACCAGCGGCGCGACCAGTTGCAGCAACGCGATGGCGCACATCACCACGGCTTTGAGCGTTGGATCGAACTGGGGGTAAATGTCGTAGGTATCGGCAACGAGTACGAACGCGAGACTGGCCATCGGGCACAGCGACAGCCCAAGCGCGACGGCCTGCCTGTAGCTGATACCGGCCTGATGCGCCACGGCCACCGTGCCGACCACCTTTGCGGCCAGACGCACCACGATGATCGCGGCCGCGGCGAGACCGCCGAGCACGAGGTACTCCCACTGGAAGGCCAGCGACGTCAGCACGAACAGCACCACGGCAAGCAGCCAGCCGGCCGTGCCGAAGTACGCGGGCCAGAGCTGCGGGCGCTCCTCCAGGTTCCGGAAAATGATCCCGGCGAGCAGCAGCGTGAGCGAGTTCGGCAGCTTGAGCATGTGCACGAGCGCCACCATCAGCATGATCAGACCGATGAGCATCACGAACGCGTGATGGTCCTGGCTGCCGAAGCTGCGGAACACGAGGTTGCACGCCTTGGCCAGGACGAACGCCAGCACGATCGAGCCGATGAGCAGGTACAGCGGATGGAACATCACGACCCACACGCTCGAGTGATACGCCTGGTGCATCCAGCCGTAGACGAGCTTCACGGCGACCACGGCGTACACGCTGTTGAGCGCGGCCAGCGCCAGCAATCGCTCCGTCACCTGACCTTCGGCGCGCAGCTCGTTCTTGAGCTGGATGACGACCGCCGGTGACGTGGCCATGCTGATCGACGCAATGAGTACGGCCGTGAGCGGCGTTATGCCAAATACGCGCAGCACGGCATAGACCGCGACAAAGGTGAGCAGCGCCTCGAGTGCACTCGTGACGATGATCCAGGGGTTGGCCCGCATCCATTTCAGGTTGAGGCGGCTGCCCAGTTCGAAGAGCAGCAGGCCCAGCGCCAGGTCGATCAGCAGCCGGATGGCAGCGCTCGTTTGCGCGTCCAGCATCGAGGAAAGACCCAGGGTGCCGCCAACCAGCCCGACCACGGCGTAACCGGTGATGCGCGGCAGGCGCAGTCTCCGGAAACAGATTTCCCCTGCGAGGCCGGCAAATACCAATGCCAGCCCGGCAAAGAAAACGGGGTCGGGCGCCGGCGGCCAGCCCGGGAAGAGGGACAGTTCCGACGTCATAATGCTCGCTTTGCGCCGCTTGACGGCGCATCAAGTGGTGAAAAGGAAAAGAAAGTCGCGCGCGGGGTTGCGGATGAACGACAAATGCGCGACGAACCCGAAGGGTTGGGTTTATTTTGCCACACTCGGTTTCCGAGGCCCGCGAAGGCCGGCCATCGCCTGGCTGACGGCAAGCCGGCGGCCCTCCTGCGGACCCCTGAGCCCCTGAGTCCCTGAGCCGCCGAACCACCGAACCGGCCCCGCGCGGCCAATCGCCGCTTGGAACCACGGTTTCGGAGCTCGCGCCAGCCCGGTGCTGGAGAACGGAGACGGTGTGCCGGGGCAAGCGCGCAGCGCGTCGGCCCCGCACGGGGTGCGGTCTTTCACCCCTACGGGGTCAGATTCGATTTACTGATGGTGAATCGATAGGGGGACCGACAAGTGGATCGATAATTCGGAGCACGGCGGTATGTCTGGACGGCATCTCGTTGTTGAGTCAGCACATTGACCGCAAGCAGCGGCCGCTCAGGGATCCGGTCCGGGACCCGCGTGAACTTGCCCATGAACCCGCCCACGGACCCGCCTAGGGGCTCCCTCTGGTGAGATGGCATCGCGGCGCGGCGACCTGTGCGCCACCAGTTCGGCGCTCAGCGCTTGCGCAGCGCCTGCATGAGGTAGCGCGCCGGATCGATGGCGTCGGCGAGCTCGCTTCCCACCGGCCACGGCTCGCCTTCGATCTGACTCGCAACGAGTTCCGCGCACAGCGACGCGAAGACCAGCCCGCGCGAGCCGAAGGCGAAGCTGGCATACAGACCGTCCAGACGCGGCAAATCGCGCAGGTGTGCGCCGGCCAGGCGCCGCTGCTGCGGCTCGATGGCGGCCACGTCCGGCAATTGCCCGGCCATCGGCAGGCGATCGGGGACGAGCGCCCGAAATGCCGTGCGTCCGCCAAGCTCGGCGGCGGCGCGCTCGCCGCCGAGCCCGGTCTCGCCGAATGTCTTTGCATGGGCGGGCAGCAATGCGGCGAGGCGCCGCAGGTTGGCCTGGTGATCGGCCACGCGCACGTCTTCGGCCGGGTCGTCGAAGCCATACGTCGCGCCCGTGACCGGCCCCGCCCCGGCCAGCGGCGACGGTGCGACGTAGCCATCGCCGCAGACCGGCACGCGCAGGCCGGGCAAGGTGTCCGGCGGCAGGAACGTCAATTGCCCGCGTACTTTCCGGACGGGCACGAATTCGGGCGCAAGGTAAGGTGCGAGCAGGCGCTGCGAGACGTCGGCCGCCGTGACGATGGCAACGTCGGCTTCGGCCAGCACCTGCCCGTTGCCGTCGACGGCCGCCCAGCGCCCGCCGCACTGCACCAGCCGGTCCACTGTCACGCCGTAGCGCGCATCGAGCGCGGGCCCGGCCGCAACCAGTTCCGCGCGGCAGAGCATGGCCGGGGCGAGCCAGCCGCCTTCCGGGAACCAGACGCCGCCATGGGCGAGCGTCTCGCCTGCGAGCGCGCTGGCCTGCGCTGCGTCGACCCACCTCGCATAAGCCGGCGGATATGCATGGGCGGCCATCAACTGCGCCATCGCGTGCGCCTCGGCGTCATTGCCGGCGACTTGCAGCAGGCCGTCCGCGCGCCCGGGCAACCCGCCCGGCAGCGCGCGCCATTGCGAGAGCGCGTAGAGAAAACCCGCGCGAGTGAGCCGCGACAGCACGTTATCGTCGGCAGAGAGTTGGGGATGGAAGACGCCCGCGGGATTGCCCGACGCCGCCGAGCCCGGCGCTTGCGCCCGCTCGAAGAGCCGCACGCGCCAGCCGCGCGCCACGAGCCGGCGGGCCATCGCGGCGCCCGCCATTCCGGCCCCGACGACGATCGCTTCGCGATCGCGCCAACGCCGCGCGGCGGGCGGATCGTAGCGCCGCATGCGGTATGGCGGCGCGTAGGCGCCGGCGAGCATGTCGCGCTTGCGGCCATAGCCGGGCCTGCGTTCCATCCGGAAGCCCGCTGCGACGAGATCGCGCCGTACCTGTCCGGCCGCCGTGTAAGTGGCGAGCGTGGCGCCGTCGCGCGCCATGCGCCCGAGCGTCTTGAAGACGTCGGCCGACCACATGTCGGGGTTTTTCGATGGCGCGAAGCCATCGAGAAAGAAAGCATCGGCGCCGACCCGCAACGACGGCATCAGAGCGAAGAAATCTCCGAAGCCGACGCTCAACACCACGCCGGGCGCCAACTCGAGCCGGTGCCAGCCGGCTACCGGCGCCGGCCAGGCGTCGCACAGGCGCTGGACGAGCGGCGCGAGTTCGGTCATGCCCGGCAGCACGAGCATCGGTTCGAGCATGCGCCGCAAGTCCTGCGGCCGGAACGGAAACTTCTCGACCGACACGAAGTGCAGTCGCGCGGGCCGCTGCGGGTCGTCGCGCCAGGCGGCCCACGTGGCAAGGAAATTCAGCCCGAGGCCAAAGCCCGTCTCGACGATCACGAATTGTGCTCGATCGCGCCAGCGCGCCGGCAGCCCGTTGCCGCCGAGAAAGACGTGGCGCGCCTGACCGAGCGCGCCGTCGGTGCTGTGATAGACGTCGTCGAACGCCGCCGAGTAAGGCGTGCCGTCAGCGGCCGTCGCCGGCTCTGCCGGCGTGATGGGGCCCGCACCCGCCCGCCGGCTCATTCGCCACCCCGCTCTTCGGTCACGATCTCGATGAGCCCGGGCAGCGACACCACGCCGAGCCATTTCCCCTGCGCGTCGACGACCGGCACCCAGTCCGCGCGCATCGTGCCGAGCGCGCGCAGCGCCGCGACGAGCGTCGTCTCGCCGTCCAACGGCTTGCACGGCGTGATCACCTCCGTCCATTGCGCCGGCTCACCCGTGGCTTGACGCCGCCACCAGCTCGCGGCGTCCAGCGTGCCGACGAGCGCGCCGTCACCGGCGCGCACCACGAGGTTGCGGTAACCGGTGGCGATGAACCGTTGCGCGATAGCTTCCGGGGTGGCGGCAGCGCTCAGGACCGCGTCGTTGTCTTCGGCCAGCGAGGACAGGCGCATCGTGCCGGCTTCGCCGGTCATCGACAGCCAGCGCCCGGCCACCTGGTTGCGGCGCAGCGACTTCGCGTACACCGAATCTTCGCGCAGCGCGTGCGCTGTGAGATAAGCGGTCACGCAGGCGAGCATGAGCGGCAGCACCACCTGGTAGCTCAGCGTCATCTCGAAGATCATCAGGATCGACATGAGCGGCGCGTAGGTCGTGGCCGCGAGAAACGCGCCCATGCCGACCACGGCGTAGCTGCTCGCCACCGACGCCGTGGCCGGCGCCAGCGCGTTCATCGCCAGACCGTAGAGACTGCCGAGGGCCGCCCCGACGAAAAGTGTCGGCGTGAACACGCCGCCCACCGCGCCGGAGCCGGCCGACGAGGCCGTGGCCAGCACCTTGAAGACCAGCACCATGGCAAGCGCCTGCCACGCCCAGTGCGTATGCAGAATCGAGTTCACCACGCTGTAGCCGTTGCCCCACACGTGGGGCACCTGCACCGACAACGCGCCAACGATCAGCCCGCCGAGCGCCAGACGCACAAAGAGCGGCACGGGCAGCGCGCCGAAGCGTTGCTTGGCGGTGTCGAGCAAACGCAGGAACATCGGTGCGAGCACGCCCGCGAGAATGCCCAGGCCGACGTAGAAGAAGACTTCCCAGCCGGAGACGAAGTCGAAGCGCGGCATTTGATAGACCGCGTCGTAGCTGAGGAACTGGCGAATGACGATGTTCGCGATGACCGACGCGACGACCAGCGGTCCGAGCGTGGTCGTCGAAATCGAGCCGTAGACAATCTCGGAGATGAACAGCGCGCCGGCGATCGGAGCGTTGTAGGCGGAGGTGATGCCGGCTGTCGCACCGCAGGCCACGAGCAGGCGCAGACGCTCCGGGGGAAACGCGAGCATGCGCCCGACGAGCGACGCGAACATCGCCGCGAGCTGCACCATCGGCCCTTCCCGGCCGATCGACGCCCCCGAGGCGACGGAACAGAGGGACGACATGCTCTTGACGAGCGTCTGGCGAAGACTCAGCACGCCGGTGCCGATGGCGATGGCTTCCATATAGTCGTCCGCGCCCTTCTTTGGCACCCACAGCGTGGCGTATTGAAGAATCAGCCCCGCGACGAGGCCGCCCGCGGTGGGCAGCAGCAGGCGCTGCCACCAGTTCAGATCCTGCGCCAGCTCGACCATGCCGCTGTGATGCCCCGCCAGCAGGAACTGCAAGCCGGAGAGCGCCTCCCGGAACGCCACGGTGGCCAACGCGCCCAGCAGTCCGACGATGCCGGCGAGCAGCAGCGTGATCTGCAGGGTGTTCGGTGCGAATTGACGCCGCACCCACACAACGACAGGCGATTTGGCCCAGGCGGACACTGCTGGCACGGATAAGAGACGGTCGTGATCGAAATTGGGTCTCATGGTATCGACCGACGACTCAATTTGAAAGCGCGGGCCTCATCCGGCGCGAGATCGGCCGGCGGGTGCCGTGAAAACTGAGTGATGCTCAGGTAATGAGAGCCCAGCCGGCCCGTGCCCCGGGCGGCTCGGACGTTTCCGCCCGGACATGCCGGCCCGGACATTCCGGTTCACCACGATGAGGCGCCGCGACTGGCGCCCGAAAAGTGAATATCGCTCACATAAACGCGTTTTTTAGGCCGCATCGGAGGCCCCTGGGACCGCCATCATCGCCGTCACCCGACTGCCTGCCGGTTACCCGCCGACGAGGCCATGATCCGGCCGCGCTGACACTGCCTTTCAACTGGCCACATTGCACGCCGTGAAATAGAATGGCGCGCAATCGAATCGGCAAAAGAGAAGCGACACCCGCATGGCAGTGAGCAAGAAAACCGCACCGAAAACACCCGTGCGTCTGGAAGATCAGTTGGGTTTCGCGTTGTATTCGGCAGCGCTTGCCATGACCAAGGCGCACAAGCCGATGCTCGACCGGCTGGGCCTCACCTACTCGCAATATCTCGCGATGGTCGTGCTCTGGGAGCAGGACGGCATCGCAGTCAATCAACTGGGCGCACGCCTCGGGCTCGACTCCGGCACGCTCACCCCGCTGCTGAAAAGACTGGAATCCATGGGACTTTTGACGCGTCGTCGTGGTGAGGCGGACGAGCGTCAGGTCTTCATCGACCTCACGCCGCGCGGCGTGAGCCTGCGTCGCGAGGCGCGTTACGTGCCGGCGCAGGTCCAGGCGGCCACGGGCCAGTCCGACGCCGCGCAGAAGACGCTTCGCAACCTGCTGCTGCAACTTCGCGAAGCGCTCAATGCCGCCTGAGCGATGTCTGGGGGGAACGTCCGAGAGGACAAACGCGCGTCCGGCATTTCGGCCCGACGTGCGTCATTCAGTGGCACGCAATCGATTGCCGCCCGGTGAGTGTCAATGCGCCGGGACGAGCATCTCGACGCCGTCGATCTTCTCGACGGTATAACCGGCGTCGCGCCACGCATCGAGGCCACCCAGCAGCGGGCGCACTTCCGTGAAGCCTTGCGCGCGCAGTTGCTGCGCGAGCCGCGCGGCGGTGACTTCATTCGGGCAGGCGCAGAACACCACGATGCGACGATCGCGCGGAATATCGCGCAACTGCTCGGCCAGATTGTCGTCCGGCTCGATGGCGATGGCGCCCGGAATCGTGAACGGATCGATGGCCCGGCGCGCGGCCGAACGCACGTCGATGACGACCGGCGTCACTTCGTCCTTCATCCAGGCTTCGAGCGTCTTCACGCCGATGCGCGCCATGCGCAGCGAGCGCAGCAGCCGGTAGCGATTGAGCCACCGGTTGAGCAGGTACAGCGCGAAGACGATCACCACCAGCCAGAGCACGCCGCGACCGAGCGTATCGAACGCGTCGAGCACGGCCACGATGTGCGAGGCAAAGCCCACGCCAAGCGCCACGGCTACGCCCGACCAGAGCGCCGCCCCAATGGCGTCGTACATCAGGAACTTGCGCCATGGCACGCCGAGGGCGCCGGCCATCGGCACCGACAGCGCCGAGAGGCCGGGCACGAAGCGGGCGAACACCAGCACGCGCGCACCGTGGCGCCCCATCGCGCCCTCGGTGCGGCTCACGCAGGTGTCGGGCGAGATCGACAGGCGGCACATCAGCCGCAGGATGTGGTGGCCGTAGCGGCGTCCGGCGAGGAACCAGAGCGCGTCGCCGAGCAACGCCGCGAATACCGCCAGGCCGACGATGAGCGCCGCCGGGAAGAGCGACGTGGACGCCGTGACGATCAGGGTGGGATAGGCCGGCAACGGCAGGCCCAGCGCCTGTCCGAAGATATTCAGAAAGACGAGCCAAAGTCCGTAGCGGGCGATCAGATCGAACAACATGCCGGGTACCTGTGGTGTTGGGGCGCGGGCGCGAATTCGCGCAATACCGCATGGTATCGCCGCGTCGTGACGGCCAGAAGCCGGAAAGGCGAAAAGTAATGTTGCTTTTCTGGAACGATGGCGCGGTCAGTGGCCGAGCGCCGCTCTCGCGGCACGCTTCGGGCGAGTCATCCAGACGAGCACCGCCAGCGCCAGAAAAACGTAGCCCGACAGATGGAAGATGTCGTTGGTCGCCAGCATGAAAGCGTGCCGGGTGACGAGGTCGTTGAGCATGCCGACGTCCGCGCCGGGGGGCAGCCCCAGGCCCTGGCGCAATTGGTCGAGATAGCTCGTGGTGGCCTCGGAGTACGGCGTGATGTGCTCGGCAAGGCGCGCGTGGTGATAGATCGCGCGATCTTCCCACATCGTCGTGCTCACCGCGGTGCCGATTGCACCCGAGAGCGTGCGGAAGAAGTTCGACAGGCCGGAGGCCGCCGCAAGCCGTTCGTCGGAGATGCTCGAGAGGGTGATCGTCGTCATCGGCACGAAGAAGCACGCGATACCGATGCCCTGCACGAGCCGCGGCTCGATCACCTTCGCGAACGACATGTTCAGCGCGAAGCCTGAATTCCAGAACGACACGCCGGCAAACACGAAGAACGCGAACGAGGCCACCGCGCGTAGATTGAGCCGCTCCATGTTCTGTCCGATGATCGGCGAGAGCACCAGTGCGAGCAGGCCCACCGGCGCGGTCGCCAGCCCGGCCTTGCCGGCGGTGTAGTCCATTACCGTCTGCAGCCATAGCGGAAAGATCACCACCGACGCGAAGAACGACATGAAGCCGAACGAGATCACGACCACCCCGAGTGCGAAATTGCGATCACTGAACAGCGTGAGATCCACGATGGGCGTCTCGGACGTGAGTTCCCACAGCACCAGGAACGACAGGCACACAGCCGCCGTGATCGCGAGCGTGACGATCAGGCTGTTGTTGAACCAGTCGCGGTCCTTGCCGAGGTCGAGCATCATCTGCAGCGAGCCCACCCCGATGGCGAGCAGCGTCAGCCCGACGAGGTCGATCGGCAGCTTGCGCGTCTTCGTCTCATGCCCGCGCAGCAGCACGAAGCACGACGCCGCCGAGAAGACTCCCACCGGCACGTTGATGTAGAAAATCCATGGCCAGGTGTAGTTGTCCGTGATCCATCCGCCCACGACGGGGCCGAAGATCGGCGCGACGATCACGGTCATGGCCCACAGGCCCAGCGCGAGCCCGCGTTTCTTCTCCGGGAAGCTGCGCAGCAGGATGGTCTGCGAGAGCGGCACCATCGGGCCGGAGACCAGGCCCTGCAGCAGACGGCAGACGACCAGCGCTTCCATGTTCGGCGCGAGGCCGCACAGCATGGACGCCAGCGTAAACGCCGCCACCGACGACACGAACAGCCGGGCTTCGCCCACGCGTCGCGCGAGCCAACCGGTGAGCGGCACGGCAACGGCCGCCGCCACGGCGTAGGAACTGATGACCCAGGTGCCCTGACTGTTCGATACGCCCACGCTGCCGGCAATGGTCGGCACGGCAACGTTGGCGATCGAGGTGTCGAGCACCTCCATGAACGTGCCCAGGGCGAGACCGATGGTGAGAATTGCCAGTCGCGCGCCGCTCAGCGGTGCGCCTTGCGGCGCGGCGGCGGAGTTTGCGGTGGCGGCGTCGGCCATGTGAGGTATCTCCCTGACGTTGCGCCCGACCCGACGGATCGCGGCGGTCCCCGGATCCCACGATGTTGCCGCAGAAATCGCGGCGATGTGCGACGCAGGTTTGGAAACGTCGCTCTAAACCGCGACGTTTCACCCCATTTCATCGCGCAAAACCATCGCGGCTGCGCGAATCGCGCGTGCGCCATGGGTTCGCGCCGGGCAGGCTTCGTGCCGTGACGGCGGCATGCGGCAAATCGCCTTTCTCTGGCGAACGGCAGACGCTTTTGCCCCTTGACGCCGGCGGAGCGGCGGGATGAAATCGCCGCTGACGCCCGACGCGTGCGATGCCGCGTCCGCTCTGCCCGGGGCGTAGTCGTGCAGGCTCGAACAAAGGTCTTTCGCCCGCGCCTTCGGCACCCGGCGAAAAGCGAAACCACAGGATAAGCCCATGCAGCCAGGTAGCGTCATTCCCCTTCAATACAGTGAGTTTCTGGTCCTGCTGTCGTTCGTGATATCGGCGCTCGGCGCCTATGTCGCGCTGGTCGCGGCCTCGCGCATTCGCGACGACGACGGGCGCATCAGCAAGGGCTATCTCGGGGTGTCGGCACTCGCACTCGGCGGTATCGGCATCTGGGGCATGCATTTCATCGGCATGGCCGCGCAACGTATGCCATTTCCCGTGGCGTATGCGCTATGGCCCACGCTCGGCAGCCTCCTGTTGGCCGTGGTGATCTCGGGCGCGGCGCTCTGGTACGTGGCGCGCTCGCCCTATCGCAATGCGGCGCGCTGCATCGTGGGGGCGTCGTGGGCGGGCTCGGCGTGGCCGGCATGCACTATCTCGGCATGAGCGCGGTGCGCACGCAGGCGTACTTCCAGTGGGATACGACCATCATTGCGCTGTCGGTGCTCATCGCGATCGTGGCCGCCAGCGTGGCGTTGTGGCTGGCGTTCCATCTGGAGACGAGCCTGCAGCGCGCGCTGGCGGCACTCGTGATGGCAATCGCGGTGTGCGGCATGCACTACACCGGCATGCGCGCCGGGACCATCATCTGCACGACGCAGACGCGCGCCCAGATCGGCATGCGGCTGCAAGGCGACACGCTGCCGTATGGCGTTTTCATCATTGCCTGCGTGGTATTGCTCGCCATGGCGGTTCTGCTCTATCGCACCTCGCGCAGGCGGCGCGAGCGCATGGCGGCCCGCCTCGACGCGCTCATGCGCCAACGTGCGAGGCACACCTGATCGCGGCACGGCTCGCGCGTGCCGAATCGTGGGCTCCTGCGCCTGGGCTCTGACCTCGCGGGAATGCAAAAACGCCGGACCATCGAAAGATCGTCCGGCGTTTCGTTGTGGTGAAAAACGGCGCGCCAAGGCGCCGTGGCATGGGGTTGCGCGAATGTTCAGTGAAGGATGGGACTGCCTCCGACAGGCATGACGTCACCCGTCTCGATCAGGTCGGCAATGAAGAACGGTTCAGTGTTGAGTTCACGGGATGCACCGGGTTGGCCGGCGTACCAGCGCACCATCGCCATGTCGCCCAGCACACGCGTCACGATGCCGATGGCGCCGCGCGGCACTGCGATGTGATTGGATTTGACGATCGATCCGACTTGCACTTGAAACTCCCTGCGAATGACGAAGAACCGATGCGCGCCCCGGCGGGGGCGCTCATCGTCATCCGACTATACCGTATTGCGCTGCGGGGATCGTCGATTTCTGGGCGGCAGCGGTGAAAAAGCCTTCGGGGGGCGCGCCGCGATACTCCGCCAGCACGCGATAGTGCGGCCCGCGCGGGGTGCGCACCGAATGCACGAGCACGTAGCCGTCGCAGTGCCAGGTCACGGGCCGCGGATAGGGGTCTTCGGGCGCGCATCGCGCATGGCGCAGCAGCGTGACGTGTGGACGAAACGATTGCGTCACCACGCGCGCGCCGGTCGCACGCCACTGCGAGAGCAGGGCGTCGCGCGTGGCAACGAGACTTTCCGGCACGCCGGCCGCGCCCGCCCACACGATCTTGCGATCCGACCAATAGCCGAGATGATCGAACGTGAGCGAGAACGGCGCGAGCGGGGTGCGTTGCATCAACCCGAGCAGCACCGGCAGACGAGTGGGGTCGACCTCGTCGAGAAAGGCGAGCGTCAGGTGCAGGGTCTGGGCGCGCAGCACACGGCCGCCGCATTCCGCATGGGCCGATACGGCCCATTCGTGAAGCTGCGCGCGCACACCCTGCCCCGGCCACAGGGCAAGGAAGAGTCGCATGAGAACACCAGGGAGTGGAGCCTGCTGGTGATTCTCATAGTAGACGGGCCATACGGCGAATGCCAGCCGCGCCGATGGTGGGCGATTGCCGCGACCGCACGGAAGGGGGAAGCGACCGGGGGGCACGGCAGCGACGCGCAGGGCGGGCTGCGGGCCGAGCGTGGCGGCTGTGACGGCCGTCGGCCCCGACCCGCTCCGGTGGATGGGAGCGTCGGGCGGAGGTTGCGCGGCCCTGCTCGTCAGTTGGTGGAGACGCCGGTGTTGATGCCACGACGTGCGCGCCGCGGGGTTTCGGCCGGTTTTTCTTCGGCCTTGGGCTTGGCCGGATTCATGATGCTGTTCCAGTTGTTCTGGATTGCCGTGTCGGTGGTATCGCGGGAGACGGCGCGCGAGATGTCCGCGCTCGGGTTGAAGGCGGGGGCGTTGCCGCCGGCGCTCGGCGCGGTGGCGCCCGCCGTCGGCGCCGGCGTGTTCTGTGCGTGGGCGCGTGGTGTCAGCATGAGCGCGGCTGCGGCCGCGGCGGGCAGCATCAGCCAGTGCAAACGGCGCAGCGATGAAGCGCGGGAAGTGTCGGAAGTGCTGGAAGTGCTGGAAGTGCTGAAACGGTGGGAAGTGCCGGTGGCGTAAGAAGTGAGAGCGAAACCGGAGGGACGGACGGTCGAATCGTGGGCCATGGAGTGTCTCGGGCGAGGCGACGCGCATTCGCCGGCGTGGGCCCTTTCGTGTGTGGGCGGGGCGACGCCGGCGTCGCGTCTCGTTGGGATTTTCAGTAGCCAGGCGGCGGCTTCCAGCCCGGGGGCGGAGGCGGCGGCGGTGCATAACGCTGCACCGGCTGCATGGGTTGTGAAGACACCATGTCTGCGCGCACAGGCACGCGGTTGCCGTATGCGTACATGCATTGGATGTAGGCCTGATCATAGCGGCTTTGCGTCATGTATGCAGACGACTGCGCGTTGCTCATTCCCACGGCGCTGCCGGTGAGCAGACCCGCACCGGCGCCGATGGCGGCGCCCGAGCCACCCCCGAAGGCCGCGCCGGCTGCCGCCCCGATTGCGGTACCGAGCACGGCGCTGCCCAGCGCACTGTTGTTGGCCGCCGTGGCGGTATCCTGACCGTTGTTCTGGCCCGAGGCGAACTGGCGGCAATTGAAGTCATCCTGGCGGAACTGGTCGAACGATTTGCCCGTGCCCGGCAATGCCATGATGCTGGGCCCGGCGGGCACGACGGCGCAGCCGGCCAGCGCGGCGGTGGCAATCGCAATGGCAATGGCGAGGGCAAGGGGCGCGGGTGCAAAGCGGCGCGCGCGGGTGACGCAGTGCAGCGAGCGGCGCTCGACGGGCCGCGGTGATGCGAGGGTCATGGGCGTCTCCCGCTTAGTTGATCGGCTGCGCGGGAACTTCGCGCCAGCCGGCCGGACACGTTTTCACGTAGGGATAGTAGGCCTTGGCCTTCTCGCAGTAGTACCAGGTGTCGCCGTTGGCGCCGGGCTGGTCGGCTTGCGCGCCCGGTTGTGGTTGCTCGATGTACTGCTGCGGCTGGCTCGGGACCACGACGAGCGGCGGCGCGTAGTAAGGCGCCGGCGCGTAATAGGGATAGGCGGGGTAGTAGCCGGGCCCGACCCACACGCGCACCCCGCCGCCATGCCAGGCAAAGGCGCTGCCGCTGGCCATCGCGGCGGCTACGGCCGCGAAGCCGAGAACAACAGGAAGACGTTTCACGACACAGACCTCGAAAAACGGGTCCCGGGGCGCGCCGCAAACGGGATGAATGTGACGAGACGCCGCCCGGGATCTGACGTCTCCGAGTCTAGGCCCGCGCTTGCCGGGGAGCAATTACGGCGGCCGTGAGAAGTGTTTCAAAGCATTACGTTTGCGGGGTGGCGCTTGCAGGCTGTTGAAGGCGCTTCAAGGGGCTTCAAGGCGGGGGGTTACTTCCCAATACAGAACCGGCTGAAAATCACGCCGAGCAGGTCGTCCGACGTGAACTCGCCGGTGATGGTGCTCAGTTGCTCCTGCGCGAGCCGCAGTTCTTCGGCGAAGAGGTCGAGCGCGCTGGCGTTCTGCCGCGCATGGGCGTGCGCCAGCTCGATATGCTCGCGCGCGGCGCGCAAGGCCGAGAGATGACGCTCGCGCGCGAGAAACACGCCCTCGTTGCCCGCCTGCCACCCCGCGATCTTCAACAGCTCCGCGCGCAACAGATCGATCCCCTGCCCGCCCTTGGCCGAGAGCCGCACGCCGAGCGGCGCGGCGCCTTCCTTGGGCAAGACCGCTGCGGGCGCTCCCGCCAGATCGGTCTTGTTGTACACGCGCACGACAGGCACGAGCGTCGGCAATTGCGCGGCGATGACCTCGTCTTCCGGTGTCAGCCCGGTGCGCGCGTCCAGAAGATGCAACACGGCGTCGGCCTTCGCGATCTCGCTCCAACTGCGCGCGATGCCGATGCGCTCGACTTCGTCTTCCGTCTCGCGCAGCCCGGCCGTGTCGATGATGTGCAGCGGAATGCCGTCGATCTGAATGGTCTGCTGCACCTTGTCGCGCGTGGTGCCGGCAATCGGCGTGACGATCGCCAGCTCCGCGCCGGCCAGCGCATTGAGCAGCGACGACTTGCCGACGTTGGGCTGCCCCGCGAGCACGACGTTGATTCCCTCGCGCAGCAGCGCGCCCTGGCGGGCCTGCGACAGCACCTGCGCCAACTGCGTGCGGATGCGCTCGAGTTGCCCGAAGGCATCGGCGGCTTCGAGGAAATCGATCTCTTCCTCGGGGAAATCCAGCGTCGCCTCGACCAGCATGCGCAGATGGATCACCAGATCCACCAGCGAATGGATCTCGCGCGAGAACGCGCCGTCGAGCGAGCGGCTCGCCGAGCGCGCCGCGGCCTCGGTGCTCGCTTCAATGAGATCGGCCACGGCTTCGGCCTGCGCCAGATCGAGCTTGTCGTTCAGAAAGGCGCGGTGTGTGAATTCGCCCGGCTCGGCCAGACGCACGCCGAGCTCGGCGCCTTCGTCGATGCAACGCTGCAGCAGCAGTTGCAGCACGATCGGACCACCGTGTCCCTGCAGCTCCAGCACGTCCTCACCGGTGTAGGAGTTCGGACCGGGAAAGTACAGCGCGATGCCGCGATCGAGCGCCTCGCCGGCGGCATCGAGAAACGGAAGATACGACGCATGACGCGGCTTGAGCGGCTGACCGACGAGCCGCGCGATGACGCGTTGCACCGCTTCGCCGCGATGCTTGCCGAAAGACACGCGCACGACGCCGATCCCGCCGCGTCCGGGTGCGGTGGCGATGGCGGCGATCGGGGCGATCGGGGCGATTTGGGCGATCGGGGCTGTGGCGCTCATGAAACGGCTCGTCGGGGACTCGTCGAAAAACAGGCGTTCATTTTGACACGCACCAAACAAAACCGCCCGCGAGAGACCCGCGGGCGGCGCTTTGCTGCATTCAGGCAGACGGTGACGGGATCGTCACGCCGCCTTCTTTTCCTTCTTGGTGCCGAGCATGCGGTTGATCGACCATTGCTGGGCAATCGACAGCGTGTTGTTGACCACGTAGTACAGCACCAGGCCCGACGGCAGGAAGAGGAACATGACCGAGAAAATCAGCGGCATGAACATCATCATCTTCGCTTGCATCGGATCCGGCGGCGTCGGGTTCAGCTTGGTCTGGATGAACATCGACACGGCCATCAGCACCGGCAGGATGTAGTACGGATCCTGCGTCGAGAGGTCGTGAATCCAGCCCAGCCACGGCGCACCGCGCATTTCCACCGACGAGAGCAACACCCAGTACAGCGCAATGAACACCGGAATCTGGATCAGGATCGGAATACAGCCGCCGAACGGATTGACCTTCTCGGTCTTGTACAGCTCCATGAGCGCCGCGTTCATCTTCTGCGGGTCGCTCTTGTAGCGCTCGCGCAGCGCCTGCATGCGCGGCGTGATTTCCTTCATGCGCGCCATCGACTTGTAGCTCGCGGCCGACAGCGGGAAGAACACCAGCTTGATGATGACCGTCACGGCGATGATCGCCCAGCCCCAGTTGCCGATAAGGGCGTGCAGCTTCGAGAGCAGCCAGAACAGCGGCTTGGCGAGGATCGTGAAGTAACCGTAATCCTTCGTGAGCTCCAGACCCGGCGCGATCTGCTCGAGCATGTGCTCTTCCTGCGGACCGGCGAACAGGCGGGCGTCCACCGTCTCGGTGCCGCCGGCCGGAATGCTCGCGAGCGGCTCCTTCACCCCCACGCGATACAGGCCGTTGTCGAGCTTGCCGATGTAGTTCTCGCGCGCGGCGCCTTCCTTCGGAATCCACGCCGTGGCGAAGTAGTGCTGCACCATGCCGATCCAGCCGTCGTTCGACTGCTTGATGTACTTGGCCTTGTCTTTGTCGATATCGCTGAACGTGATCTTCTGGAATTTCTCGTCGCTGCTGTAGACCGTCGGGCCCGTGAACGTATGCGAGAACTTCGCGCCGCTGATCTCGCGGCCGTCGCGCACCAGCTCCATGTACAGCGTGGGCTTGATGGGTACGTCGGTCTTGTTGACGATCGTGTTCGCCACGTCGATCACGTAGCTGCCGCGATGGAACGTGTAGGCGCGCACGAGCTGCAGGCCGCCCTTGACCGGCGACTCGAACTTCACGGTCAGCGTGTCGCCCGTCATCGTGGTCGGTCCCGGCACCAGCGTGAAGATGTCGTTGTGGTTCGGGAAGTCGCCGCCGATCAGACCGGTGCGCGCGAAGTACTGCTGGCTCGGCGTGTTGTCGAACAGCACCACGTGCTTGTCGGCTTCTTCGGCGTCGGGCCACTTCGTGAGCGCGAGGAACGACAGCGTGCCGCCCTGCGTGCTGATGTCGGCCTCGTAGACGTCGGTCGTAATGCGCACCTTCTGCGCAGTGGCGGCGGCAGGCGCATTGCCCGGCGCGTTGCCTGCGGCGGCGGTGTTGCCGGCGGCGGCTTGCGGCAGGTCGTTGGCCGGCGCCTTGTTACCGCCCGTGGCGGCCGGGGTCGAGACCTCGGGCGTCGGGAAGAACAGCGACGAATGGCCATTGGCGCGTTGCCAGTTGTCGAAAAGCATCACGACAGACAGCGCGAAAATGACCCAGAGTACGGTGCGTTTGATGTCCATGCGGTAACTCGTGGTGGACGGAACTCAGGAATGGCCCGGCGCGCGGCGCGTAACTGCCGATGCGGCCGCGGGCCTGGACGGGACGGTCTGCCCTGCTCGCGACGCGTCGCTGCCGGCGCCCTTCGGGGCGCCTTCGGCGATGGGGTCGGAAGCGTGACAGACGTGTCGAGCCGGCGGCACGGGATCGAAGCCACCGGGGTGAAACGGATGACAGCGGCATAGACGCCTGGCCGCGAGATAAGTGCCGTAACCGGCACCGTGCTCGATGATGGCCTCGCGTGCGTAGTCGGAGCAGCTCGGATGAAAGCGGCAACGGTTCCCCAGCCAGGGACTGATCACCAGCTTGTAACCGCGCAGGAGCAACAACAGCACGCTTCGCATCTCGATTCCGCCTGTCAGTCCGGCCGAGGTGGCCGGGTGGGCGGCGCATGCCCGGGGTCGGGCGCTACCGTGTGAGGACTAATTACCTTCCGTCTTGTCGTCGGTCGCGCGACTCTTGCGGGCGGCTTTCTCCGCCGCGTCGAAGAGCTGCTTGAATTCGGTCTGGCACAGCGTGTTGAGCACCGGCGCTGCCGCCGCCGTGTGCGTCCCCTTGTCGAAGCGCCGCGTCAGCCGCAGCACGAAATCCCAACCGGCCAGACTGGCGCGGCGCTGGCGAAACATCTCGCGAGCCTGACGCTTGATCAGGTTGCGGGTGACCGCGCGGGGGGCGTGCTTCTTGCCGACGACGATACCGATGCGGCCCTCTTGAGGCGTGGCATCGGTATCTTCAGGGGTGCCCGGCGCAATGTCACGCCGGCGCATATACAACACGAAATGCGCGCTGCGACGCAGGGGGCGCAAACTAAAAACGGATGAAAACTCATCCGTTTTGAGAAGTCGCGCAGCTTTGGGAAACCCCAGTGCCGGGACTTCGCGCCTTGCGGATTTGACGCGCAAACCGCGGTACGACCGAAACCGCGTTTTAGACGGCCAGGCGCTTGCGGCCCTTGGCGCGACGAGCGGCGATGACCTTGCGGCCGCCACGGGTCTTCATGCGGACCAGGAAGCCATGGGTGCGCTTGCGGCGCGTCACGGAAGGCTGAAAAGTACGTTTCATGATGCACTCACTGTGTGAAAAAATTCCCGCGCAGCAGCATCGTGAAACGCCACATGGACACCGTGAAAACCTGCAAATTCAAGGACTTTCACGCGCGACCCAGCCGTCGGGAGTTGGATAAGAATCCGGTTGTCTTTCTAACGAACCCGCTATTTAATCGGCTTTTCCGTTGTGTGTCAATAGGTTAGCCATTGCGCGCAAGACGCGCGCACGCGATCCGCGCCATTGTTGTCGCGGATCGGCCATGGCACGGGCCTGCGGCTGTGGATAATGGCTGAAAGTGGCCGCACCATCACAATCGGCCGGTGGATAAACCGGAAATTGGTGAGATATTCCACAGGCCGCGGCAAAATCTCGCGTTTGCCGGGGATTTGCGCAGTGAACGCGCGAACACGGGCGGGTTAACGCGGCTCAGCCGCCCGCGAATGCCAATGCTGTGGGCATTCCTGTGGATAACTCGCTTTGCGCAAGCTTTGGCGGTAAAATCCCCCATCACAATTTTCCCAGCAGAGTACCGGTGACGCCGCCATGTGGATAGCGCGCCGGGTTTTGTCGTCTGCGCGCGCCGACAAGCCGGCCGAGCGCGCGACACGAAACCCGAACGACGCGCCGTGGCCGGCCGGGTGCCGGACGTCTGCACTGCGCCGTCGGTTCGACCCGACTCCGGCCGTTTTGCCCGTCTCGCCGTGCTCCGAGACGGCGGCGGCCGGCTTGGTTTGCGACGTTTTGCCCCCATATCCGAGACATCGGGATGTGACGGATGGAGCGTCGGCCAGAACCAATACGGTCGGGCGACCCCGCGCCACCCTGGACACACGCTGCATGAACGATTTCTGGCAACACTGTGCGACTCGACTCGAGCAAGAGCTGACGCCCCAGCAATTCCGCACCTGGATCAAACCGCTGGCGCCGCTCGACTTCGACGAACAGGCGCGCACGCTCAAGATCGGCGCGCCCAACCGCTTCAAGCTGGATTGGGTGAAGAGCCAGTTCTCGAGCCGCATCCAGAGCATGGCAGCCGACTATTGGAACGCACCCATCGAGGTGACCTTCGTGCTCGATCCGAAGGCCGGCATGCGCGCTCCGTCGTCCACGCCTGCCCCGGCGCCGAGCGCAGCTCCGGCCCCCGTGCCAGCCAGCGTGGCGCGCGCGAATCCGACCGCCGCCGCGGCCCATGCTGCCGTTGCGGGCGCTCATGCGACGACCGGCGCCAATGCGGCCGAGGCCGCGTCGCTCGACGGTGAACGCCCCGACCTGGAGGCGAGCGAAGCCGAGGCCGTGCGGCGCAACTGGCGAGTAACGCCTCAGGAGCCGGTGCAAGTGAGCGAAGTGGAGTCGATTTACGAGCGCTCGAAGCTCAACCCCGTGCTCACGTTCGATAACTTCGTGACGGGTAAATCGAACCAGCTCGCGCGCGCGGCGGCCATCCAGGTGGCGAACAACCCGGGCACGTCGTACAACCCGCTGTTCCTGTACGGCGGCGTCGGCCTGGGCAAGACCCACCTGATTCACGCCATCGGCAACCAGTTGCTGGCCGAGAAGCAGAACCCGCGCATTCGCTACATTCATGCCGAGCAGTACGTCTCGGACGTCGTCAAGGCCTATCAACGCAAGGCGTTCGACGAGTTCAAGCGCTACTACCATTCGCTCGATCTGCTGCTGATCGACGACATTCAGTTCTTCTCGGGCAAGAGCCGCACGCAGGAAGAGTTCTTCTACGCGTTCGAGGCGCTCATCGCGAACCGCGCGCAGGTGATCATCACGAGCGATACGTACCCGAAGGAGATCACCGGCATCGACGACCGGCTGATTTCGCGCTTCGATTCGGGGCTGACCGTCGCCATCGAGCCGCCGGAGCTCGAGATGCGCGTGGCGATTCTGATCAAGAAGGCGCAGGCCGAAGGCGTGGGGCTGTCGGAAGACGTGGCGTTTTTCGTGGGCAAGCATCTGCGCTCGAACGTGCGCGAGCTCGAAGGAGCGCTGCGCAAGATTCTGGCGTATTCCAAGTTCCACGGCCGCGAGATCACCATCGAACTGACGAAAGAAGCGCTGAAAGATCTGCTTACGGTTCAGAATCGTCAGATTTCGGTGGAAAACATCCAGAAGACGGTCGCGGATTTTTACAATATCAAGGTCGCCGACATGTACTCGAAAAAGCGGCCTGCCAATATTGCGCGGCCGCGACAGATTGCGATGTATCTGGCGAAGGAACTCACGCAGAAAAGCTTGCCGGAAATCGGCGAGTTGTTCGGCGGCCGCGACCATACGACAGTGCTGCACGCGGTACGCAAGATTGCAGAAGAACGCGGCAAGGACGCGCAGCTCAACCACGAGTTGCACGTGCTGGAGCAGACGCTCAAGGGATGAATGGCGGCCCCCGGGAAGGGTGGCGGGCGAGGTTGCCCGCCTCCCTGTGGATAAGCCGGGGGCGGTTTGGGGGGAACTGACGTTTTCGGGCACAATAGCGGGTCGGCGCACAATGCGTCCCCGACTCGTCCACAGCGTTTTCCGCCCTGTTATCCCTTCCGCAGAAGATTGATTGATAAGGGAATTTTCGGGTTTTTAGTCGAATCTGGCACCCGTTAACAGTTACTACGAAGGATAAATATGCAATTGGTCAAAACTCAACGAGACAATCTGCTGCGGCCGCTGCAAATTGTGAGTGGCATCGTCGAGCGTCGCCATACGTTGCCGATTCTGGCCAATTTGCTCATTCGCAAGCACGGGCAGGACATTTCGTTCCTGTCCACCGATCTGGAATTGCAGATCACGACTACCGCGGACTGCGGTGCCGGCGCCGACGACGTGGCGACGACCGTGGCCGCGCGCAAGCTGCTCGACATTCTGCGCAACATGCCCGACGCCGACGTGGCGCTCTCGCTCTCGGACAAGCGTCTGACGGTGCAGGCGGGCAAGAGCCGCTTCCAGTTGCAGACGCTGGCGGCCGAAGATTTCCCGACGGTGGCCGAGGCCAAGGATTACGCCGCGAGCTTTGCGCTGCCGCAGCGCGCGTTTCGCCAGTTGCTGGGCATGGTGCACTTCGCCATGGCGCAGCAGGACATCCGTTACTACCTGAACGGCATGCTGCTCGTGGTCGACGGCGAGAAGATCGAAGCGGTGGCCACGGACGGGCACCGTCTGGCGTACTGCAACACGACGATCGCGGGCGAGAAGTTTGCGCGTCAGGAAGTGATCATCCCGCGCAAGACGATTCTCGAGCTGCAGCGCCTGCTCGAGGACATCGACGATCCGGTGCAGATCGACGTGGCGCCGAGCCAGGTCAAGTTCCGTTTCGCGAACGTGGAACTGGTGTCGAAGCTGGTCGAGGGCAAGTTCCCCGACTTCAACCGCGTGATCCCGAAGGGTTACAACAAGAGCTTCGTGATCAGCCGCGAAGAACTGCATCGTTCGCTGCAGCGCGCGGCGATCGTGACGTCGGACAAGTTCAAGGGCGTTCGCTTCCTCGTGAGCGAGAACCTGCTGAAGATCAGCGCGAACAACACCGAAAACGAAGAAGCGCAGGAAGAAATCGAAATCGATTACACGGGCGAGTCGGTGGATATCGGCTTTAACGTGACGTATCTGCTCGACGTGCTGTCGAACCTGAAGGTCGAGCAGGTGAAGGTGAGCCTCGGAGATGCGAACTCGAGCGCGTTGATCACCTTGCCGGATAACGACGAGTTCAAGTATGTCGTGATGCCGATGCGCATTTGAGCGGACACACCGCCATACGCGCCGCCATATACGCGCGAAGGGGCCGAGCGCCCCTTTGGCGTTTCTAGAGAATTATCCTTTTGCGGGATAAGCCGCCTTCGGGGCGCCAAAAGCGCGCGGGAGGTGGCAGGTCATGAAGCAGTAATTCGTCAGAAATGACGCAGTAACCGGAAGATTGTCATGAGCGAACAGCAAAAGCAGGCCGAAAGCGGCTATGGTGCAGCCTCCATCCAGATCCTCGAAGGTCTGGAGGCTGTGCGCAAGCGTCCCGGCATGTACATTGGCGACACGTCGGACGGCACGGGCCTGCATCACCTGGTGTTCGAGGTGCTGGACAACTCGATCGACGAGGCGCTGGCCGGTTATTGCGATGACATCCACGTGATCATCCACGCGGACAACTCCATCTCGGTCACAGACAACGGCCGCGGCATTCCCACGGGCATCAAGTTCGACGACAAGCACGAGCCCAAGCGCAGCGCGGCGGAAATCGTGATGACGGAGCTGCACGCGGGCGGTAAGTTCGATCAGAACAGCTACAAGGTGTCCGGCGGTCTGCATGGCGTGGGCGTGTCGTGCGTCAATGCGCTGTCCACGTATCTGAAGCTCACCGTTCGTCGCGACGGCAAGAAACACTTCATGGAGTTCCACCGTGGCGTGCCGCAGAACCGCGAGATCGAGGTGATCGACGGTGTCGAGACGTCGCCGCTCAAGATCCTGGGCGACACCGACAAGCGCGGCACCGAGGTGCATTTCCTGGCCGACGAGACGATCTTCGGCAAGGTCGAATTCCACTACGACATTCTCGCCAAGCGCATGCGCGAGCTGTCGTTCCTGAACAACGGCGTGCGGATTCGCCTGACGGATCAGCGCACGGGCAAGGAAGACGATTTCGCGTTCGGCGGCGGCGTGAAGGGCTTCGTCGAGTACATCAACAAGTCGAAGGCGGTGTTGCACCCGACCATCTTCCACGTGACGGGCGAGCGCGACGGTATCGGCGTGGAAGTCGCGATGCAGTGGAACGACAGCTACAACGAGACGGTGCTGTGCTTCACGAACAACATTCCGCAGCGTGACGGCGGCACTCACCTGACCGGTCTGCGTGCGGCGATGACGCGCGTGATCAACAAGTACATCGACGAGAACGAGCTGGCGAAGAAGGCCAAGGTCGAGACCACGGGCGACGACATGCGCGAGGGTCTGACGTGCGTGCTGTCGGTGAAGGTGCCGGAGCCGAAGTTCTCGTCGCAGACGAAGGACAAGCTGGTGTCGTCCGAAGTGCGCGCGCCGGTCGAGGAGTATGTGGCGAAGGCGCTCGAGGAGTTCCTGCAGGAGACGCCGAACGACGCAAAGATCATCTGCTCGAAGATCGTGGAGGCCGCGCGTGCGCGCGACGCGGCGCGCAAGGCGCGCGAGATGACACGCCGCAAGGGCGTGCTCGACGGCGTGGGCCTGCCCGGCAAGCTGGCGGACTGCCAGGAGAAGGATCCCGCGCTGTGCGAAATCTACGTGGTCGAGGGCGACTCGGCTGGCGGCTCGGCGAAGCAGGGTCGCGACCGCAAGTTCCAGGCGATTCTGCCGTTGCGCGGCAAGGTGCTCAACGTCGAGAAGGCGCGTTTCGACAAGCTGATTTCGAGCGAGCAGATCGTGACGCTGATTACCGCGCTCGGTTGCGGTATCGGCAAGGACGACTACAACATCGACAAGCTGCGTTATCACCGGATCATCATCATGACCGATGCCGACGTGGACGGCGCGCACATCCGCACGCTGTTGCTCACGTTCCTGTATCGCCAGGTGCCCGAGCTGATCGAGCGCGGCTACGTGTACATTGCGCAGCCGCCGCTCTACAAGATCAAGCACAACAAGGACGAGCGCTACATCAAGGACGAGGCCGAACTGGGCCAGTACATGTTGAAGCTGGCGCTCAACAATGCCGAGCTCACGCCGTCGGCGGGCGCCGCACCGATCTCGGGCGACGCGCTGGGCGAGCTCACGCGCAGCTACCAGCTCTCGGATGGCGTGATCGAGCGTCTTAGCCGCGTGTATGAGGCGTCCGTGCTGCAGGCAGTGACCGAAGGCGTCGAGATCAACCTCGACACGCAGGCGTCGGCGCAGGCATCGGCCAAGGCACTGGAAGCGGCGTTGAGCGACGATCCGCTCGCCCCGGAGATCACGATCACGGCGGTGATGGAAGACGTCGAGAATGCGGATCCGATGCCGTCGCTGCGCGTGGAGCGTCGCCATCACGGGAACGTGAAGGTGACGGTAATCGATCAGGATTTCCTGCAGACGGCAGACTATGCCCAGTTGCAGAAGACGGCCGAGACGTTCAAGGGGCTCATCGGCGAAGGTGCGACGATCAAGCGTGGCGAGCGTTCGCAGCCGGTGACGAACTTCAAGGCGGCGATGAAGTGGCTGATGGCCGATGCGGAGCGCAACGTCTCGAAGCAGCGCTACAAGGGTCTGGGCGAGATGAACGCGGAGCAGTTGTGGGAGACCACGATGGACCCGGCGGTGCGCCGCCTGCTGCGCGTGCAGATCGAAGACGCAATTGCTGCCGACGGCATCTTCACCACGCTCATGGGCGACGACGTCGAGCCGCGCCGCGCATTCATCGAAACGAATGCGCTGCGAGCGGGGAATATTGACGTTTGAGGTTATGTAAGAACGTAGGGCGCCGAGTTAGTTGCGACCCGCGCCATAGTTCCGCGACTGGGGTAGGGAAGACACGCTGTAAAAGGCACGGCGGACTTCCCGACGAAGCCGGCTAGTTCCTTGAGGGGGTCACGAAGGCGGTCACGGTGAACGTCTACGAGCGCGACACAAGCGCTCGACATCGAAGTGCTCCAAGAGATCCTTCGTCAGGAAAGGATGCGCTAATGCAGCCGAAGTTCGCGAACGCCCGTCCAGACGTCCGATAAGCGCGGCGACTTGTTAGGTTAAACGACCTGCCCCGGCGGAACGGGGCAAGCCAAACTTCCTCATTCAACCAAGCCGAGGCATGGTCGCGGCTCATCAGTGAGCCGTGCTGCGTATAAGCGATAAATGGCTCAGGCTGCACGAGCCGCAGCCATGGCTTGATGGGCGCGGTTCCAAAAATCCGGCCAACAATTAGAATCTAGCTGGCGCTGTACGGCAAACAAACAACGTTGACGTCGTGGATCAGACGAACCGAGCGACATCAGAATTGCGCCGTGAGCGAGAATCCCACCGTTGTACGTGCGGTTTGGAAGGGCTTCGGTTTGTAGATCGGAGCTCCCGCAAAGACTTCTCCAGCGACGAAGCCGAACGGCAACTTGGCATTGCCCCGCACACCAATGACAGCGCCGGCGAGTTGCGTGCCGGCGAGATAGGTGGCATTCGGGCCACTCACCCGCCCGTAATCGACGCCAGCGAACAGTGAGACGCCGGACGAACCCAACATCCATTGCAGCTCGTTGCGCCAGTAGAAACCCTTCTCGGCCGCCAACGACGACTCACCGTCAAAACCCCTCACCGTGTAGCGGCTGCCGATACTCAGATCGTCGATGTAGTGCAGAACGTCGTTGGTGAATTGCCCGTGAAATGTCGTGACGTAGCGAAGTGGCAATTGACCCATCGGAAGTGACAGGTTGGCGTCGAATACGACCATCTTGAAACGGTACGTCGGGGTGCCGGGAGCTGCGTTGTCCGGTGCGGCGCCAAGCCCAGCGACGCTTTGCCGGTACATGAGGCTTCCGTCGAATTGTCCCGCACCGATGTAATGACGATCCACAATGCCGAACTCGATAAATGTGTTATTCCTGTATTGCTGGTCGATTTCCGCGTCTTCGAGGAAACTCCTTCCAAACCGCTTGCTCAGGCGGATCTGCGCGCTCAACACGTTGCTCTGACTACGCTGAATCACACGGGACAGCTTGAAGTCGAGGTTCTGCGACTGTCCGCGAGTCACGAAGGTGTCATTCACGCCGGCGATCTGCTGGTTATACCGGTTGGCATAAGCTGCGAATGTGGCGGTCCAATATCCCCACGGGATCGAGTAGAAGGCATTCCACCCATTCGAGCCGAAACGCTTGTCGGCGAACGCGAGATCGTGCGTTGCGCCGACGTTCAGGATGTCGTTCAGTCCAAGCGGATTGTCGATGCCAAGCGCAAGGCTACCCTGCAATTTCCCCGTATCGCGAGAGCCCGAATTGTCGACCGACGCAACGACACTCCATCGCTTCGCGCGTTTCACCTCAATGACGACGTCGCTTTCACCGGGTAGCGCCGTCGGCACGATCTGCATGGTGACGTCCTGACTTGCGACACGCTTCATTTGCTCGAGCCCCTGCTCCAGATCGCGCAACTCCAGAAGGTTGCCGGGGCCCGTCGGAAAGGCGTTGCGCCAAGTGCCATATTGCGACGCGTCCGAAAAGCGGATGTCGCGCAGCATGCCGGGGACCAGCGTGAGCTTCAGTTCGCCCGAGGTGAGGTCCTGCTCGGGCACCAGCACGCGCGTGGTGACGTAACCCCTCGCCAGAATCGCCTTCGTCAGCCCTGCCGTGATGTCCGTGATCCCCTGCTTGCCGATGCACTGGCCGCGGTAGTGCGCTAGCCAGGTCGCAGCGAAAGCGAACGGATCGAGCGGCAGCGACGAGGCCCCGGCGGCCTGCGCGCGCGGCGGGAACGCGGGCGGCACTTCCAGCGAGAAATTGTCGATCCGGAAGCAAGGCGTCTCCGCTGGCAGTGCGGGAAAACCCTCTGCTGCCGGCAACGCGGAGCGAAGCACCGGGGCATTGACGGTGGCGGCACGCTCCTGCGCCTGCCGTTGTTGCTCGAGAAGTTGTTGCTGGCGCGCGTTGGTTCCGGCGGCATCGACGGCTGCCGGTGTTTGCGCGATCGCGAGCGACAGCGTCATGGGGGACGTCAACAAGGCGGCAACGAGAAGCGGACTTGCGGCGCGGGAGATGCTGAAAGTGCGAATTGAATCGTGATTCATTTCGATACGTCGGACGTCCAGTGCCGCAAAAGGGCGAGCACCAGCCCGGCCTGGAATTCAGACCGAAGCCCATTGCAATAGTGGAAGAAATGCCCTGACGTGGGCAGCTCTGAAATCAGGCGTCGAAACTTATCATGATCCCCGGCGATATTGGTTAGGTATATTTATTTTTCGGAATATTACCGTTATTGATCATTTTATGAAAGATGAAGGTTAACTAAGAAACAAAAAGTGGAATATTTAGTAACATTCGGTGTGCGAAGTTTGTAGCGATGTAAACAAAATCGGGACGTAGATCCCGGTCATAACAAGTCGTACAAAGATCAGATGAAAACACACGAAAATCGGCGTGCTCGAGGCACGTCTGGCGGCGCTCGCGCGGAAGCGGGGTTCCAGCGCGCCATGGTTCGGGCATTGGTATTGGCCCAGGTCATCGCACCGCTGTCGGTGCGGGCGCAGGTTGTGGCGGCACCGGGCGGCAATGGGCCCTCGGTGGTGCAGACGGCCAATGGACTCCAACAAGTCAATATCACCACGCCCACGGCCGCAGGCGTATCAAAGAACGTCTATACGCAATTCGACGTTCCCCGTCAGGGCGTGATTCTGAATAACTCGCCGACGATCGTGAATACGCAACAGGCGGGATACGTCAACGGGAATCCTAACCTTGCCCGCGATCAGGCCGCGCGTGTCATTCTCAATCAGGTCAACAGCAATTCGCCGAGTCAGTTGCGCGGGTATCTGGAAGTGGCGGGCAAGGCGGCGCAGGTCGTCGTGGCCAACAGTGCCGGCATCATGGTCGATGGCGGCGGCTTCATCAACACTACGCGGGCCGTGCTCACGACCGGCACGCCGATCATGGGCGCCGACGGCAGTCTCACCGGCTATCAGGTCAACGGTGGACGCCTTACGATTCAAGGCGACGGCCTGAACGCCGCGAACGTCGATCAGGTCGATCTCATCGCGCGTGCGGTGCAGGTCAACGCCGCACTGCACGCCAGGCAGCTCAATGTGGTGACGGGCGCGAATCGCGTCGATCATGAAAGCCTGGCCGCCCAGAAGATTGCGGCGGACGGCGTCACTCCGGACGTTTCCATCGATGTCGGCCAGCTCGGCGGCATGTACGCGCAGCGCATCTTTCTCGTGGGTACGGAAGATGGCGTCGGCGTGTCGAACAAGGGCGTGGTCGCGGCGCAGGCCGGCGACCTGACGCTGACGACGCAAGGCAAGCTCGTCAATACCGGGAAGACAGAGGCCAGCGGGAATGTCGCGCTCAACGCGCGCGACGGGATCGACAACCAGGGTAATGTGTACGCAGGTGGCCGCGCCGATGTGCGCACCGGCGCAGCGCTGGAAAACCGTGGCTTGCTGAGCGCCGCGGGCAACGTTGGTGCGCAGGCTGCGAGCGTGCTGTCGGATGGAACGCTGGGTGCCGGTATCGACGCGAACGGCCAGGCTACGCTCGCTGGCAGTCTGAGCGTCACGGCTTCCGGCAAGGTGACGGCAACGGGGCGTAACGTCGCGCGAGGCGATCTGAGCATCATCGGCAGTGCGCTCGACCTGTCCGGCAGCCGCACGGACGCCAGCGGCGGCCTCACACTCACGTCGCAAGCGGGCGATATCGATATTCAGCGCGCCATCGTCTCGGCGTCCAATGCGCTGAAGATCAGCTCCGCGCAGCATTTGCTCAATGCGGGCGGCAATCTCGGCGCCGACACCATCACGCTGGCGGCGATGGGGAAGATCGACAACCGCGATGCGCAGTCGGTCGCCACGACCCGTCTCGATGTCAGCGGCACGGGTATCGACAACTGGCGCGGGCTGCTGCAATCCGGTTCGGCGCTGAAGATCAGGGGCGCTTCGCTGGACAACTCGGCGGGCCGTGTCGTGTCCCTCTCTGGCGACGATGCGGTCGTCGATGTCGACGGCGAACTTCGCAACGCAGGCGGGACGACCGCCGGTGGCAAGACGGGGGGCGTGATCGGCGGCAATGGCGATCTCGAGCTTCACGCCGATTCGCTGGTCAATTCGGCGCAGATCGTGGCGGGCAAGGCGTTGAACCTTACCGGCCGGCAACTGGACAACACTGGCGGGACCGTCTCCGGGGAGAATATCGACGCCACGCTTGGCGGTGCATTGATCAACCGTCAGGGGGTGATTTCCGCGACGACGTCCAAGCTCCTGACCGGGAGTCTGGACAATCGGGGCGGCTTGATCGACGCCGATGCGCTGTCGCTCACAGCCACAGGTAACGTCTCGAACGGGACCGGGCAGATCAAGCAATACGGTCAGGCAGTGCAGACCATCCGGATTGGCGGCCTCTTCGATAACACCGGCGGGAATGTGATGTCCAACGCAGGCGTGCTGACGCTCGACGTCGGCGGATTGACGAACGACGGCGGCAAGGTGAGTCATCTCGGCGGCGGATTGCTGACCGTCCTCGCGGCGGGCGGGGTCACGAATGCATCGGGTATCTTGGGCAGTCTCGGCGCGCTGACCATGACCGCGGCGCGAATCGACAACACGGCCGGTGAACTGAGCGCGGGCGACACGGCAACGCTTTCGTCCACGTCGTACATTCGTAATCGCGATGGCGGCAAGGTCTACGGCGCCAAGGGGCTTTCGGCCTCCGCAACAGGCGACATCGACAACGCCGCGGGTTCGCTTCAAGCGGCAGGCAACGTGAGCGTGGAGGCCACGGGCGTGCTAACGAACACCGGCGGACGCATCAGCGCCAACGGTGCGCACGATACGCTGACGGTCACGGTCGGCAGCATCGCCAACGCCTCCGGCCAGATCACGAATGCCGGCGATGGCGACACCGAACTTACCGCCGCGCGCGACATCGGAAATGCGGCCGGTACGCTCGGTGGCAACGGAAAGCTCGCGATTGCGGCGGCATCGCTGAGCAACGTTTCCGGCGGGAAAGTCATTGGCGGCGGCGCGGTCACGCTCGGCGTCAACGGCACCATCGACAACACGGGCGGACGCGTGTTCGGCGGCACGTCGCTTGCAGCTACGCAGGCAAGCGCAAGTGTGGCCAATGCCGGCGGCACCATCGAAAGCGCAGGCGACGTCGCGCTTCAGGTCGCGTCGTTGAACAATGCGGATGGCGTGATCCGTTCGAACCGGGATGTCGGCGTGGGCGGTGCCATGAGTGGCGCGGGCCAAATGACAGCCGGACGCAATCTGACGTTCGCGGCGATTGGCGACTACGTGAACTCGTCCACCAATCGTCTGCGCGCCGACGGCGTGCTCAAACTCACTTCCACGGGCCGTTTGACGAACACCGGTGCGTTCAGCGCGCCGGGAACGCTGGATATTCACGCCGCGGAGATCGTCAACGCAGCGGGCGGCGGCTTCAATGCGGCAACGACACGCCTGAATGCGGACGGACTATTCTCCAATGCCGGCAGCATTGGCGGCGACACGGTTCGGATTCAGGCCGGCAGTGTTGTCAACACGAACGCGGTGCTGGGTAACGACGTACAGGTCAACGCCACCAACATCGAGAACAATGGTGCGGCGGCTGTCATGGGGGGCGCGAAGCGGCTTGCGTTGTATGCGACGAACAACGTGTCGAACTACGATGGCGCGTTGATGTACAGCATCGGCGATATCGAAATTGCGCGGGACGGCGCACGTGACGGCGCTGGTCTGCTCGCCAACCAGATTGCGGTATTGAACAACCGTTCGGCCAGCATCGTCGCAGACGGCAATCTCGACATTGCTGCGCGTGCCGTGAACAACACGCGCACGAGCATCGTAACGCGGCCTGGAACGCCGGAATCCAGTACTCAGGGTTACAGCCTGTACACAGCCGGGCTGGTGGGCGGAACGGAAACACAGTCGCACACGAGCCTGACTTTCAAGGAGTGGGTCTGGGGGGCGGGTGCAGCGCCCATTTCGTCGATGCTGCTGGAGCGCCTTGCGGTGCCAATCACGGTCGATGTGCCGAAGTCGCAGGTGACGAACCTGAACACGTCGGCCCGGACGTTCAGCCTGACAAAGCCGCTCGAAGAATCGTACCAGGACCTCACGACTTCCGGTCAGGGGCCGTGCGACGACTACGGGGCGTGTCAGCCGGGCACGAAGACACGGGAGGTGGGCAAGAACCCCACGCAGTATTACAACAACATTGTTGACAACGGCTCGACGTATCGCATCACGTTCTGGCCGGACTGGGATCCGAATACGATGATCCGCCCCGATCAGGCGATCTCTCGCGGCGATCTTGGCATCGATCAGCGTGATTACAACGAGATCGCGCGTTACGTGACGACGACCCGCACGCGCGACGAACTCGTGAGTGCGTCCCCGGAAGCCAAGTTGCAGGCGCAAGGGTCGATCCGGATCAATGCCGACGGCGGCGCCGTCAACAACCAGTCGTCGACGATGACGGCCGGCCGCGATCTCATCCGGCGCGCGCAGGGCGGCACGATCAACGACGTGGGCATCCTCTTGCAGGAGACGGTCACGCAGACGCAGACGTCGACCTTCTACTGGCATCAGAAGTCGGGGGGCGACAGTGAGCAACTGGACGTGGCCTACCCCGTCACGCCGCTGCCGCCGGTGACGCTGGCCTCGCTGCCGGCAATCGCGCTCGGCGGGCAGTCGGTGCAGTCGTCGGGACGGGACATCACGGTCGCGAGCGTCGATCGCTCCGGCAACACTGTCGGCAGCGCTGGCGTGACCGGCGGGAATGCCACCGGCACGCAGTTGGGCAACCTGTCTGGCGGCGTGGCGAATCGGCAAACGCTGGGCTCGTC
Organism: Pandoraea sp. CB10b_02; assembly: GCF_002216225.1. NCBI lineage: Bacteria > Pseudomonadati > Pseudomonadota > Betaproteobacteria > Burkholderiales > Burkholderiaceae > Pandoraea > Pandoraea sp. CB10b_02. The sequence continues at coordinate 3,013 of NZ_NJGW02000021.1, read as the reverse complement.
GGCGCAGCCCATTCCCGGTCTGACGTTGCCGCGCAATGGTCTGTTCCAGTTGCGCACGGCTCCCGGACAAAACTACCTGGTTGCGACCGATCCACGCTTTACCGACTACGGGAAGTTCATCTCCAGCGACTACATGCTCACTGCGCTGAATCTCGACCCGCAGAAGACACAGAAGCGCATCGGCGACGGCTTCTACGAAACGCAGCTCGTGCGGGATCAGATTACGGCGTTGACCGGCAAGACGCTACTCGCCGGCTACACCAACTATCTCGACGAGTACACCGCGCTGCTCAACAACGGCGTGACCTACGGCAAGCAATTCGGGCTGTCCGTTGGCGTGGGGCTATCGGACGCGCAGATGAAGCAGTTGACGAGCGACATGGTGTGGCTCGTCTCGCAGGACGTCACGTTGCCGGACGGCTCGGTGCAATCCGTGCTGGTGCCGCAGGTGTATCTGGCGCAGGCGAATACGGTGGATCTCACGAACACCGGTGCGCTGGTTGCCGGCGGCAGCGTGAAGCTTGCCGCGACGGGTGACGTCAAGAACAGCGGCCAGATCGTCAGCGATACTGCGACGACGATTCTTGGCGACGCGATCGTGAACCTGGGCGTCGTCGGCAGCGGTGGCACGACGGCGCTCTCGTCGCTGGGCGACATCCGCAACACGGGCGGCCGCATCGGCGGCAAGGACGTCGTGGTACAGGCCGGCCGCGACCTCATCAACGAATCGACCACGCTGACCCAGAGCGCGGGAACGGACAACGGCGGCAGCTTTACGTCGTCCGCGTCGGCCACCGGTATCGGAGCGGTCGGCATCATCTCGGGAACGAACAGCGTGGCGGCGGTGGCAACGCGCGACGTCACGCTCAATGCGGGCGCCATCGCCAGCGATGGGGCTGTGGTGGTCGCGGCAGGTCGCGACATCAAGGCCAACACGGTGACGGTTGGTCAGTCGCAGACCGTTGGTACCACCGACAGGAAGAACGGCGGCAGCGACGTCGTCGTGCAGAACGTTGGCAGCGCGATCTCCGCAGGCGGCAATCTAACGACGGTCTCGGGGCGCGATACGACGTTGCGTGGCGCGACGATGGCAGCGGGCGGAAATGCGACGGTGCTTGCCGGCAACGACGTAACGGTGACGGCGGTCAAGGACTCCCACACGCACGACGAGTATTCCTTCGGCGGGTCGTTGCAGTACACGAAGTCGTCGCTGGACGAGGCGGTGCGAGGTTCGTCCGTGAGCGCGGGCGGCAACTTGCTGATCGGCGCCGGGCAGACAAGCGCTGTCAACGGTGTTCTTGGGGCTTACCAGATCAGTCCGGTCGCGGCGTCGTCCGGGTCGGGCAATCTGACGGTGCTCGGTTCGTCCGTTTCGTCGCAAGGCACCGGTGCCTTGGCGCTGGCAGCCACAGGGGACGCCAAGATCGGGACGATTTCGGAGACGCACGACAGTAGCAGATGGAAACACGACAGCACTTCCGGGTTCCTTTCCAAAACGGAGGAGACGTCGCAGGCGCGCGCTCACCAGACGATCGCGGTAGGTTCGACAGTGTCTGGCGAATCGGTCGGTATCGCTGCGGGTAAGGATCTGGTCGTGAGCGGATCGACGGTAGTTGGCACCCACGATGTCGCCTTGCAGGCCGGGCGGGATATTCGCATCGACACGGCCGAGAACGTAAGCGAAAGCAGTTCCTTCTACGAGAAGAAGCGATCAGGTCTCGGGGCGTCGGGAGGCGTGGGTATCTCGTACGGCAAGAACGAGCAGCGCGACTGGACCAACGACAGTAGCGTGACCCAGACGGGCAGCACGATTGGCAGTCTCAATGGCAACGTCAGCATGGTGGCCGGCAACGACCTGTTGGTCCGAGGCAGCGACATCATGGCGGCTGGCGACATTACCGGCATCGGTCAGAACGTCACGATCGAATCGGCGCTTAATCGTCAGCATCATGACGAGACGCATGAGTTCAAGAGTTCGGGTTTTACGCTGGCGGTTAAGTCACCGGTGATCGATGCCGTGCAAAACGTCACCAATCAGGTCAAAGCGGCGGTGGATTCGGGCGGCGACGCGCGTGTCTCGGCGCTGCGTGGGTACGCTGCGGCCAGTGGGGCGTACGGGGCATACAACGAAGCCAATAAAGCGCTCGATGCCCTCAAGAGCACCGATCCGAAGGTGAAGCCGGAGGCGAAGGTCGAGTTGAGTTGGGGCTCGTCGAGCAGCAAGTCGACGTCGTCGTTCGATCGCACGGAAAACGTTGCAAGCAACATCAGGTCGGGCGGCACGACCGCATTCATTGCCACGGGGGATGCAGCCTCCGGCAAGGGCAACGTCAACATCATCGGATCGAACATCGACGCGAAGGACGTCCTGCTGCAAGCAAGCAACCAGGTCAATGTGCTCAGTAGCAAGGACACGGAATCGACCCGCAGCGACAACGAGTCGAAGGGCGGCAGTTTTGGCGTTTCGTTCGGCACGGGCGGATTGGGCGTGTCGGCGTCGATGTCACGGGCGAATGGCGATGCGAACTCGGACTCGACGTTCCAGAACAACTCACACATCAACGCCAGTAATACGGCAGTGATTGTGAGCGGAGGCGATACGAATATCGTCGGCGGCAACGTGAGTGCCGACAAGGTGATTGCGCGTGTGGGTGGAGATCTGAATATCGCGAGCGTGCAGGATGCGAGCGAGAGCTCGGCGCATCAGGAGAGCATGGGCGGTGGGTTGAACCTGAGCATGGGTGGCGCGTCGGGGAGTTTCAGCTATTCGCGAGGCAATGCGAGCGGCAACTATGCGGGCGTGGTGGAGCAGTCGGGGATTCGGGCGGGCACCGGCGGGTTCGACGTCAACGTTGCAGGCAACACGGATCTGAAGGGTGCGTACATCGCGAGTACGGCAGACCCGTCGAAAAACCAACTGACGACGGGCACGCTGACGTTCTCGGACATCCAAAACCACTCCGACTACAGCGCGAACAGCTTTGGTGTGGGTGGTGGCTTCACGATGGGCAAC
>NZ_NJGW02000020.1:0-80172 GCF_002216225.1 Pandoraea sp. CB10b_02 | reverse complement strand
ACTACGCCCAGATCGGCAGCAGCGGCGACTACGCCCAGATCGGCAGCAGCGGCGACTTCGCCCGGATCGGCAGCAGCGGCAACTACGCCCAGATCGGCAGCAGCGGCGACTACGCCCGGATCGGCAGCAGCGGCAACTCCGCCCGGATCGGCAGCAGCGGCGACTACGCCCAGATCGGCAGCAGCGGCTACTCCGCCCAGATCGGCAGCAGCGGCAACTCCGCCCGGATCGGCAGCAGCGGCGACTACGCCCAGATCGGCAGCAGCGGCAACTACGCCCAGATCGGCAGCAGCGGCGACTACGCCCAGATCGGCAGCAGCGGCGACTTCGCCCGGATCGGCAGCAGCGGCAACTCCGCCCAGATCGGCAGCAGCGGCTACTCCGCCCAGATCGGCAGCAGCGGCAACTCCGCCCGGATCGGCAGCAGCGGCAACTCCGCCCAGATCGGCAGCAGCGGCGACTACGCCCGGATCGGCAGCAGCGGCAACTCCGCCCGGATCGGCAGCAGCGGCGACTCCGCCCAGATCGGCAGCAGCGGCGACTACGCCCAGATCGATGCCACTGGAGAAAAGGCTGTCATCGCCTGTGCAGGCCCCGTCGAGCGTTTCAAGGCGGGTGCCAATGGTTGCATTGCTGCGCCTTGGCGGGATGAGAAAGCGGAGCGCACGCGATTTGCAGTCGGTTATGTCGGAGAGAACATCAAGGCGGACACTTGGTACACGGTGAACGAGTCTGGCGAATTCGTGGAGATCGAGCAATGAGCTACATGGACCCACGCCCCGAGGGGCTGAATACCGAGCCTGCGCCGCCGTCTGTGGTGGAGACGCTGCGCACGTCGAACCACAAGACTGTGACGTTTGATGCGAGCCAGTATCAGCTTGTGCCGAAAGTGCCGAGCAGTGAAATGCTTGACAGTGCAGTCTCGTTTGCGCTGAACGTCAAGATTAGCGGCAGCTACAACTGGTCTGCATATATGGGCGATTTATGGCGCCAGATGCTCGACGCCGCCCCCACGCCAGCCGCACAGAGCGCAGGGCAAGAGGCGGTGGCGTGGCCGATCCTGAAGGGCGTCGGCAAGATCGATGGCGACGGCTGGAAAGACACGACGAAGGTCGGTCAGATCGTATACGTGTGGAACGCTGAACTTCCCGCTCCGAACATGGAGGGACAGTTCCCCCGAATCGGCAACGAGATATGGTCGGCCAGCACGAAGCAATATGACTTCACGCCTGCGACGATGGAAGAGATCCGCGATTTCTTCACTACCCACTTCGCGCCCGTGAATGGCGGCGAGCGCGAGACAGTCGAGCAAAAGGACGATGCCGACGCGTTCAAGCGTGTCTTCGATATCATGACGAGGCCGAACGCGGTGAAGGCGGCGTCTCCCGCGAAAGTGGGCGCGGCCGAGAGGGAGGCGTTTGCAAAAGCCTACGGCGTGCCCAAGCCTGAAGTCGGTCAACCCGGTTGGTCGGAATGGCATGTGTGCCGATCTGTTTGGATTCGCGCACTGGAATATGCCCGCGCCGCGCTGTCGGCGGATGGCGGGGAGCCCCACAAGGAGGCTCAGGCAGGTCCATTGCTGTGCAAAGCCGCGACGAAGTTGCCGGCGGGTTGGGAAATCGTTGTCGAAGTAGAGAACGGGTACGGTGGCGTCAATTTGATTGCCCCGGACGGTACGGAAACCGACTTCTCCGGGCAGGGCATGCTTCTATCAGAACAGATCGGTGCGGCCATCGACGCCGCCATTGCCGCCAAGGCGAAGGGGGACGTATGAAGCGAACCGACGACTGGCTGCACGCGATCATTGCCGAGCAACGCCGACAATTCGATGACCTTCACGCCAAGATGGTTGACGGCGTGCGGCAACAGCAGGCACGAATTGCCGAACTCGTGAAAGAAAACGCCGATCTGCGTCGCGCCGCCTCGCTGGCAGCGGAGGAGCGGAAATCGTGAGTCGACACTATCGCGACATGATGACACTGCTCGAACGTGCCACCTATCAGGACGACTATGGCGTGCCCGGTTCATCGTTCACGGTATGTCGAATATGCGATCACGAGTCTGGGGAAGGCGTGCTCAGAAAAGCAAATTGGCATGCAGTCGATTGCCCTGTGCCTCGGATGCAAACGAAATACCCCAAAACGCGACGCGCCGCAAAGGACCGATCATGAGACAGAACGAGATCATTCTGGGCGACTGCCGGCCGCTGCGCTACCTTTCCGTCTGCTCGGGCATCGAGGCTGCGACGTGCGCCTGGCATGGACTCGGCTGGCAGCCGTGGGCCTTCTCGGAGATCGAGCGCTTCCCGTCGGCAGTGCTCGCGCACCACTACCCCAACGTGCCCAACCTGGGCGACATGACCAGGTTCAAGGACTGGCCCGATGCAACTATCGATCTTCTCGTCGGCGGAACTCCCTGCCAAAGCTTCAGCGTCGCCGGACTCCGAAAGGGATTGGCAGATCCGCGTGGCAACCTCATGCTCACCTATCTTGCCATTGCTCGCCGCTACGCTCCCCGCTGGCTGGTCTGGGAAAACGTCCCCGGCGTACTGTCATCGAACAAAGGCCGGGACTTTGGCACCCTCCTCGGGGGCTTGGCAGAACTCGGGTATGGGTTCGCCTACCGCGTTCTTGACGCTCAGTACGTCCGAGTGGAATCACACGCTCGCGCCGTCCCTCAGCGACGCCGGCGTGTGTTCGTTGTCGGATATCTTGGAGACTGGCGACGTCCCGCAGCGGTACTTTTTGAGCGCGAAAGCCTGCTCGGGCATCCTGCGCCGCGCCGCGAAGCGGGGAAAGGAATTGCCCCAACCCTTAGCGCGCGCACTCGCGGCGGTGGCGGACTCGGAACCGACTTCGAATGCGATGGTGGATTAATCCCGCAAATCGCTCGCGCACTCACGACGAGCAATCAGAGAATCGATGCGGAGACGGAGACGTTGCTCGTTGCTCATTCGCTGCGCGGTGAAGGCTTCGACGCAAGCGAAGACGGCACCGGCCGCGGCACGCCGCTGGTACCGGTACAGCCGTACACGCTCGCGATTAGAGGACGCGCCGGCGAGCATCAGCTCGAATACCGTCAGGATGGTACGGCGAACGCTGTGCTGACCCCGAATGGCGGCCGCGCTGGCATTGGCGTCGGCGCAATCGCGTTCGATACCACGCAAATCACGAGCCCCGGCAATCACAGCAACCCCAAGCCGGGAGATCCATGCCACCCGTTGGCTGCAGGTGCGCACGCGCCGGCAATCGTGGCCGACACGCTTACAAGCCACTGGCATCACAGCAACGGCGCGAGCGCGGGAAATAATCCCGGCCTGGTCAATCCCGTGTTCCACGGTTCGGCGGTACGCCGACTGACCCCGCGCGAGTGCGAGCGACTTCAAGGCTTCGCCGACGACTACACGCTGCTTCCCGGAACAAAGGCTCCGGACGGCCCGCGCTACAAAGCTCTCGGCAACAGCATGGCCGTGAACGTGATGCGGTGGATCGGCGAGCGAATCCAGAGCGTCGAGAACTTGGAAATCGAGAAGGCAGCATGACCAACGCAACTACGAAGGGGAACGACGATGCAAACCAACGCCAACGCACAGATCGAGCTTCAGCTCGTTCCGCATGCCCCGGTTCCACTCGATCAGAAGCAATGGGCCGTGCAGCACTGGCGCGCCCTGGCCGATGAGCAGGACCGTGCAGCCGAACTCGGCATCACGCATCCAAACGTCGCGAAGGCCAACGCCGACCTCTACCGGCGGACCGCGCGCTCCATCGAGATTGAGATCGAAACGGGGACGGCAGTTTGCGTCTGCTGCTTCAAGCCGTTCGGTCGCGGCGCGCTCGCGCACTAACAACTGCTCCCGCTACAGGAGAAAGACGATGAGTCGCTACGAATCCGGGATTGGCCCGAACGTTGATCAGATCCTATGCCAAGGGACGCGCGTTGTCCGCGGGCGCATCCCTGCGCAAATTCGCGCCGAACTTCGCGAAGCAGTCAAGCAAGGCGTTCTCGGCCACCTGAAGAAAGACGGCCTCAAGCCGGAAGTCTTCTACCACCCAGATCACAAGTTCGGGGCGATCGAGCGTCAGAAGCGCGAAGCCGAGTATTCGGTCGGCCTGCTCAAGAACGTATTCGCCTGACCAACCGCGCCCGCTACGGCGGGCAATCACACCACACCGAGGGACCACATGAACAAGATCAACGACGGGGGACCGGCGTTCGGACAAGTCGTCGAACTGCGATGCGTGCGCGTCGAAATGGACGGAAGCACCGAATGGGAGCCCGAAGCAATGGTTCACGGCGGCCTGACCGTCCGCGACTACTTCGCGGCGAAGGCGATGCAGGGGCTCGCCGCTAATCCAGAAGCATGGGACATGACCGATGAGAAGGTCGCTGAATGGGCTTATAACGCAGCCGACGCCATGCTCAAGGCGCGGGAGGGCGAGCGATGAGCGACGACATCAACCTGCCGCCATTGCCGCGCGTCCAAGTGCCGCTCATCGAGGCGGACGTGAGCCTGCTCGACATCAGGGTGCTGGCGCGATGGTGCGAGCGCATAGCGACCGATCACGCCCGCGCCGCAGTCCTTGCCGACCGCGCCAGCCGCGCCGCTCCTCCCCAGCAGGACGATGCGCGGGACCGGGAGGACGCCGAAAGGTATCGCGTCCTCAAGCAGATGCTGCCCCAACTCCTTGCCCTGGCAGCGCAGGGCGGGGAAGGATAGCGCGGACAGCAAGGTAATGGAGGCGGTCAGCCGCGACGCCAAGCGCCATCTGGCGGCGGCATGGACGACTTCGAAGATGACATTCCGTTTTGAGGAGTAGAAAAGTGAGCGAGAAGATTCTCAGACTGCCCCAAGTGAAGGCGATGGTCGGCCTTGGCAAGACCGCGATCTACGACAAGATCAAAGAAGGGGCTTTCCCGAAGCCGATCAAGCTGGGCCGCGCAAGCGGCTGGCTTGAAGGCGAAGTGCAGCAATGGATCGGCAAGCAGGTCGAAGCCCAGCGCGGCGAAGGGGTGCCAGCATGACCCGCAAGTTCGCCAAGCTGTATGAAACGGCAATCGGACAGATCGTTGTCATGCGCCAGATGGGCGACGACGGCCCGGAAATCGCCTTCTTCTTCGACCCGGAAGTCGAACCCCTTGGGGTCTGTTCGGTGAAGCTGGGTTTCAGCGACGACGATGACGGGCATGACAAGGCCGACAAAGCATTCGACGCCGTAACCGAAGAAGGCGCTATCAAGGTCGTGACCAGCCAGATCGACCAGATCAAGGAAATGTTCAAGGAGGCAGCATGAGGATCATGAAGCACCCGCTGACGGGCGATTATTGGTGGTATTTCTGCCCGACGACCATTGCAGCGTGGATTCGCGCGCTGTTTTCCGATGACCGCCTGTCGGTAATTTGGGTTCGCCCGCTTCATAAGGACGAAGCCGAGCAGGCCAAAAAGCTGATCGGGGCGGCAGCATGAGCCTGCCTTACGAAAACGCTACCAGCGGTGACAAGGCCATCGGCGAAATGCAAAAGATACTGCGCGCTTTCGGCTGCCAGAAGTTCGGCTACATGATCGACCGCGCACCATCCGGCCATCGTTGCGGCCAGTCGCATCCGCGCGCCCGTCTGACTGACGATCAGGTGCGCGAAATGCGACAGCTTCATCAGCAGCGCGGCAAGGGCTACTTTTTGCTGGGCATCATCTTCGGATGCAGCGAATGGACAGCCCGCGACATCTGCACCTATCGAACAAGGCGGAACGCCTGCCGCCTTTAGCGAACTACTGCGAACTGGACGCAATAGCCGACGGCTGCGATAATGTCAAGCTGATGGGCGCAGCAGCGCCGACCGCCCCCCAGCGGATGAAAAACCGGATAAGCAGCCGGATAAGATTTTCAGAAGTCGGCCATAGGGGCTAATAGAATCAAGGAGATAGCCCTAAAATGCTTCTGATGATCGACAACTACGACTCGTTTACCTACAACATCGTCCAGTACTTCGGTGAGTTGGGCGAAGACGTGCGCGTCTTTCGCAACGACGAGATCACGCTCGACGCGATCGCCGAGCTCTGTCCCGAGCGCATCTGCCTCTCGCCCGGCCCGAGCTGCCCGGCCAACGCGGGCATCACGCTCGACGTCCTCAAGCGCTTTTCCGGCGAGATCCCGATTCTCGGCGTCTGTCTCGGCCATCAGGCCATTGGCGAAGCGTTCGGCGCCAAGGTGGTGCGCGCGCAGCAGATCATGCACGGCAAGGTGAGCGAGATCGAGACCACGCAGCAAGGCGTGTTCGCCCATCTGCCCAAGCGTTTTACCGTCACCCGCTACCACTCGCTTGCCATCGCGCGCGACACGCTGCCCGACTGCCTCGAGATCACCGCGTGGACCGACGACGGCGAGATCATGGGCGTGCGCCACAAGACCCTCGACGTCGAAGGCGTGCAATTTCACCCCGAGTCGATCCTGTCGGAGCATGGTCACGCCGTGCTGCGCAATTTCCTGCAAGCCGCGCCGCGCGCCGCACGCGCTGCCTGAACCCACGCCCGCCACTCCGGGCCACGCCCCCGGGACAGAGGAGAACCGCATTCCATGATTACCGCACAAGAAGCCCTGCAGCGCACCATCGAACACCGCGAGATCTTCCACGACGAGATGCTGCACCTGATGCGTCTCATCATGAAGGGCGAGATTTCGCCGGTCATGTCGGCGGCCATTATCACCGGCCTGCGCGTGAAGAAAGAGACCATCGGCGAGATCGCCGCGGCCGCGCAGGTGATGCGCGAGTTCGCCAATCACGTCGATGCACCGGCCGACGAGCACTTCGTCGACATCGTCGGCACGGGCGGCGACGTCTCGCATACGTTCAACATCTCCACGGCGTCGATGTTCGTGGCCGCGGGCGCGGGCGCGAAGGTCGCCAAGCACGGCAACCGCGGCGTGAGCTCGAAGTCGGGCAGCGCCGACGTGCTCGAAGCGCTCGGCGTGAACATCATGCTCTCGCCCGGACAGGTGTCCGAGTGCCTTCGCGAGGTCGGCATCGGCTTCATGTTCGCGCCTAACCATCACCCGGCCATGAAGAACGTGGCGGCCATCCGCAAGGAAATGGGCGTGCGCACGATCTTCAACATTCTGGGCCCGCTCACGAATCCGGCCGGCGCGCCAAACCAGCTGATGGGCGTGTTCCACCCCGATCTGGTCGGTATCCAGGTGCGCGTGATGCAGCGCCTGGGCGCCGAGCACGTGCTCGTGGTGTACGGCAAGGACGGCATGGACGAAGTGTCACTGGGCGCCTCCACCCTGGTCGGCGAACTAAAGGACGGCAAGGTCATCGAGTACGAGATCCACCCGGAAGACTTCGGGTTGCAGATGGTGAGCAATCGCAGTCTGAAGGTGGGCAGCGCCGATGAATCGAAGACGATGCTCATCGAAGCGCTCGACGACACGCCGGGCACCGCGCGCGAGATCGTCGCGCTCAACGCGGGAACGGCGCTGTACGCCGCGAACCGCGCGGCCTCGATCGGCGACGGTATCAAGATGGCGCGCGAGTCCATCGCAAGCGGCGCCGCGCGCGCGAAGCTCGACGAGTTCGTCCGGTTCACGCAACGCTTCAGGGCCTGAGGCGAGCACGCGCACGGGCGGCGCCGCGCAGCGCGGGCGGCCGCCGAACACCCATATGGCACCGACATAGCCGATATAGCCGATATAGCCGATATAGCCGATATCACACCGGCATCGCACCGATATCTCAACGAAGCCCGAATTTCCCGATTGCCATGTCCACCGTTCTCGACAAGATCCTGGCCGTGAAGGCCGAAGAAGTCGCTGCTGCGAAGCGCGTCCGTGAGCTCGCCGGTCTGCGCCGCGACGCCGAAGCGACCGTTGGCGACAGCGCACTGCGCACGCGCGACTTCGTGGGCGCGCTGCGCACGAAGATCGGCGCCGGCGTGCCCGGCGTGATCGCCGAAATCAAGAAGGCCAGCCCGTCGAAGGGCGTGATCCGCGAGCATTTCGTGCCGCCGCAGATCGCCGAGTCGTACCAGCGCGGCGGCGCCGCGTGCCTGTCCGTGCTCACCGACGTGCAGTTCTTCCAGGGCGCTCCCGAGTATCTGAAGGCCGCGCGCGCCGCGTGCGAGCTGCCCGTGCTGCGCAAGGACTTCATGATCGACGCCTATCAGGTGTACGAGGCGCGCGACATGGGCGCCGACTGCATCCTGCTGATCGCCGCCGCGCTCGAGCTCTCGCACATGCGCGATCTCGAGGCGCAGGCGCACGAACTCGGCATGGCGGTAATCGTCGAAGTGCACAACGGCCGCGAGCTGGACGCCGGGCTCGAGTTGAAAACCCCGCTGCTGGGCATCAACAATCGCAATCTGCATGACTTCGAGGTCACGCTGGACATCACGCTGGGCCTGCTCAAGCACATCCCGGACGATCGTCTGGTGGTGACGGAGTCGGGTATCCTGTCGCGTGACGACGTGGCGCGCATGCGCGCGGCCAACGTCAACGCCTTTCTCGTCGGCGAGGCCTTCATGCGCGCGCCCGAGCCGGGCGACGCTCTCGCCACACTGTTCGACATGCCCCGCTGACTCGCGCACGCGAGCGGCATCGGGCAATCGGGGGTGCGGCGTCCCGCCCGGACGCCGTCACGGCTTCCCGCGGGCGGGGCGCGTCGCATCCCGGCACGGCACGGCACCGCACCGGCCTAGCCGTCCGACGCCCTCACAGGAGCGGCCCGTGGCCATCGAACGCGAACTCAAACTTGCCCTGCCGGGCGACCTTCCCGACCAGCGCGCCGACGCGCTGATCGCTCATCTGGACCAGTTGCCGGGCGCGCAGGCGCGCGGCGAACGCCATCTCGTCAACCGCTATTTCGACACGGCCACGCTGGCGCTCGCGCGCGCCAAAGCGGCGTTGCGCCTTCGCTATGTCGCGCGCGACGGTCATGCCGGCCAGTGGCTGCAAACGCTCAAGTCGGTGGGAGAAGCACGAGACGGATTGCATGTGCGCCATGAATGGGAGCAGCCGGTCAAAGGCGAGGCGCTGGACCTGCCGCAGCTGATTGCCGCGTGCGACGTGCCGGCCACGGCGGACATCCTGCGCCGCGAAGGCGCGAGCGTGGTGGCGCAGTTCGAAACCAATTTCGTGCGACGTCTGTGGCGCTACGTGGCGGGCGATGGCACCGTCGTGGAAATCGCATTCGACCGCGGAGAAGTGGCGGTCGAGGCCGATGGCCGGCGACACACCGAACCACTGCTGGAAGTGGAACTCGAATTGCTCGACGCCCCCGACGGGGATCGCGCCGGCCAAGGCGAACGCATGCTCCACGCCCTGGCTGAGGATTTGCGTCGGGTGCTGCCCGAGTTGCACGGCGACGACCTCAGCAAGGCGCAACGCGGCTACCGCCTGCGACAGAGGGTGCTCGGCGACTGAGCGTCTTCGTGCACGAGGCGCCTGGTTGGGGCGGCTGGCCCCACCGCTCGCCGTCGGGCATCGCTTACCGGCACATTGTCCGTCGACGCAACCCCACTCATCGTTTGACTGATCCACGCATGGCAACACGCTCACGCAAGCCTACTTCCAAGACGTCGGCGCATTCCGACGAACGCCAACGTTCGCTGTTCGACGACCCGGCATCCAAGCCGCGCGCCACTGCCGGCGCGAATGCTGCTCCCCCCGGCGCTCGCATCGAAGGCGCGCTCAGGGGGCGCGTCGAAGACCAGTTCGAAGCATTGCCCGCCGCGTGGCGATCGCTCGTGGCCCCGTTCGTGGACAGCGACGCCTACGCACCGCTATGCCGCTATGTCGATGCCGAGGTTGCCGCAGGCAAGACCGTCTATCCCGCGGATATCTTCCACGCGCTGCGCATGACGTCGCCGCAAGACGTGAAGGTCGTCATCCTGGGGCAGGACCCGTATCACGGCGACGACAACGGGATCGCGCAAGCGCACGGTCTGGCGTTCTCGGTGCAGCGCGGTGTGCGCGTGCCACCGTCGCTGCGCAACATCTATAAGGAAATCGAGCGGGATCTGGGCATCGCGCCGCCGTCGCACGGCAATCTCGACGCGTGGGCAAGACAGGGCGTCCTGCTGCTCAACACGACGCTCACCGTGGAAGCCGGCAACGCCGCGAGCCACGCCAAGCCGTTCAGGACCGGCGGCTGGCAGGCCTGCACCGACACCCTGCTCTCAGGACTCGCCGCGCGGCACGGGCCGCTGGTGTTCATGCTGTGGGGCGGCCACGCGCAGGCGAAGGCGCCGCTGCTCGAGGGTCACGGCCATCTGCTGCTCGAAGCGCCGCATCCGTCGCCGCTGTCGGCGCACCGCGGCTTTCTCGGCTGCGGGCACTTCAGCGCCGCCAACGCGTTCCTGGAGCGGCACGGCAAGCCGCCGATCGACTGGCGCGTGCCGGCGTGACTTCGCCAAATGGAGGCGGGTGGTGACGGGATGGGGGGCGAGATCGGCTTGCCTGCTCACTCGCCGGGGCACGTGAGCGTGCCCATGGCCCCTTGTTGATAGCGGCGCGTAAGCGCCACGAGATCGCTCTCGTCGCGCGCGGCGAAGTTGCCGCGATAGACGACCGGCTCGCCGAGCGGTTCGCCGCCCGCCAGCAACAGGCGGGTGCCGGCGCGGCCGGCCAGTTGCCACTCGCCGGGCGGTAGCGCCAGCGCCTGCGCCGCGCCGCCCTCGGCGCGCAGCGCATGCCCCGCCAGCGCGGCGTCGCCACGCACCATCAGCGCGATCCAGCGCCGGCCGTCGCACGGTACCCGCAGCGTGCGCAGATCGTCTTCCTGCCAATCGAGTTGCAGGAGCGTCGTGCGCTCGCCAACGTCATTCCGCTCGCCCTTCTCGCTGCCGCCACGTATCTCATGCGACGCATGCATCTCCTGCACCTCGCGCGGCACCCGACGCTCGTGCCACTGGCCGCAGACGAGCGTCAACGCCAGCGCGCCCTCTCGCCAGTGCGGCATTGCATCGGCGCGCACGACCGTCTGCGCGGGCGCACCGTGCGCGTGGCGCCCCGCCCGATTCACGATCATGCGCACGCCGCGCGCGATCGCGCCCGCATGCTCGGGCAGTTCCTCGTGCACCGTGCCGCAATTCGTGTCGAGCCACAGCAGGTCGCCGGGACGCACCACGTCGTCGCCGCCATGCGCGTGACGGCAACGCATCGCCGTCGTGGAATCGGGAAAGAGGTAAGTCGCCACCGTGCAGCCCGCGTGCGGATGCGGCGGAATGGACGCGCCGTGGCGCCGGAAGATGTCGATCGACAGAAACGGATCGGTCTGCTCGACCTGATCGAAAACCCCCGCCCCCGCGACCGCGGCGCAGCGACCGGGACGGGAGACGGGAAGCACGCGCGGTTTGGCGTGCGCGTCGGCATGCGAGGCCAGGCGCTTCGCCGGACGCGGATGCAGAGGCGTCGGACGAGCCATGGGGGCGCCTGCGCGTGCGTTCGAGGTGCAGCCGCCCCGCTTACAGCGCGGCGATGGCTTCACGCGCGGTCGCGAACCCGGCAGCCGCCGACTCCGGACCGCGGGCCAGACCCTCGGCGTAGATGAACGTCACGTCCGTCATGCCCAGGAAGCCCAGGATCGACTTCAGGTACGGGGTTTGGCTGTCGGCCGGCGTGTCCTTGTAGTTGCCGCCGCGCGCGAACGCCACGATCACCTTCTTGCCCTGGATGAGGCCTTCCACGGTGCCGTCTTCGCGATAGCGGAAAGTCACGCGGGCGCGGGCGATCCAGTCGAAGTACGCCTTGAGTTGCGTGGGCACCTGGAAGTTGTACAGCGGCACGCCGAACACGACGTAGTCGGCTGCCTGGATTTCGGCGATGAGCGCATCGCTGCGGGCGATGATGGCATTCTGCTCCGGCGAACGCTGCTCTTGCGGCGTGAAGAACGCGCCAATCACGGCTTCGTCGAGGTGCGGCACGCCGTCGGCGAGCAGGTCGCGCACGACGACCTTCGCACCGGGGTTCTTGGCGACCAGTTGAGCGACGGTTTCGTTGGCGAGCGTGGTCGAGTTGGCGCCTTGCGAGCGGGCGGCCGAGTTGATTTGCAGAATGGTGGTCATTTCAATGGCTCCTGAGCCTGGGGGTTCGAGAATCCGGTGCGCATCGGGCCCCCATCTCGGGATCACCGTCCGTTGCGCGTCGGCTTGGAATGAATTCTAGTTACCCCCAAAAATGAAACAAGCCGGTAAAATCGAATTGTTTGTTCCCTTTTTGGAACAATGGTCTTTCCCTTTCGGTACCGGCTTTTCTGGGCCCTTTTTCAGTCCACTTTCCGGCCCACTTTCCGGCCCGCTTTCCGGCCCACTTCCGAGCCCACCGTGATCTTTTTGACGTGCCGCACCACCGCGTCACCGAGGAGCGCCTGCGATGATTGACGACCTGAACGACATGCTGATCTTCGCCGAGGTGGTGCGCTCGGGCAGCATCACCCGCGCGGGCGAACGGCTGGATCTGCCCAAGGCCACCGTGAGCAGACGGCTCTCCCGGCTCGAAGCGCGCCTCGGTACCAAGCTGCTGCACAAGACCACGCGGCGTCTCGAACTGACCGAAGTCGGCGAGGCCTACTACGAGCGCTGTCTGCCGATTCTCGAAGAGGTGGAAGAGACGCGCGACTTTGCCTCGCAACTCTCGAGCAAACCCCGCGGACGCCTGCGCATCACCGCGCCGGCGGACTTCGCCGCGCAATGGCTGGCCGTGCCGCTCGCCACGTTCTGCGCGGCATATCCCGAAATCATGGTGGACGTGGACCTGAGTTCGCGCCACGTGGATCTGATCGCGGAACGGGTCGACGTTGCCATTCGCGCCGGCCAGCTCTCGGACTCCACGCTGGTGGCGCGCCCGCTGCTCAAGCTCACGCGCAGCCTTTACGCGAGCCCCCTGTATCTGAGTGCGACGGGACTGCCCGCCACGCCCGACGAACTCGACGGGCATCGCTTCGTGATCCTGCAGGGCGCACGGCGCCTGTTCAACACCGATACGCTGCATAAAGGGCGTCAGCGCGTGGACATCACCATGCACGGTGCGATTCAGGTCAACAGCATGGGAATGGTCAAGGAAATGGCGCTCGCGGGCAGCGGCATCGCGGCGCTCACGGACATCCTGGCGGAGGACGCCTTGCGCACCGGCCGTCTCGTCAAGGTACTGCCGGAGTGGTCGCTGCCAGCGAGCCCCGTGCATCTCGTCACGCCCTCTCGGCGCTTCCTGCCACGCAAGACGCAGGCGTTCATCGAACACATGCTCGCGGTGGCGAGAACCTGTCCCGAGGAAAACCGCGACCCGAGCGTGCCCGGTCCCTCGGAGGGTGAAACGCCCCGCGTCTAGCGGAGCGGTGGCAGGACATGCGCGGCACTCGGGAACGGGCGGGGATCGTCCGCCGTGCCCGCTCGGCGCTCACGCGCCCAGCCACTTCTCCCGGCGCTGAGCGGCCGCGCGCTCGCGCGACTCGGCAATGCGGTACTGCGTGATTTCGGGGGCGCCGAGCGTGAGCGGCGTCTCGCGCAGCTCGTCGCGGCGAAACGCGTGCACCGTCACGCGATCGCCGGGGCGATAGCGCTCGAGCAGCTTGTCGAGATTGCCGGCCGTCACGCGCAGACCGTCGATGGCGACGAGCGTGTCGCCCGCCGACAGCCCGGCGGCCTGCGCCGCGCCGCCGTCGAGCACCTGCGCCAGCGCGAGCTCGTCGCCGCGCTTCGTCGTCTTCGCACCCAGGGCCGGGCGGCCGTTCTCCGGCGTCACCGGCTCCAGCATCAGCCCCATGCGGGCGAGCAGCGCCGCGAGCGGCAAGTCACGCGTGCCGTTGATCGCCGTGGCGAAGAACTCCGACAGATCGAGTCCCGAGACTTCCTCGAAAAGCGGCTGCACGGCGTCTTCCTCGATACCGATCGGCTTGCCGCGGTAGAAATCGCGTCCGTAGCGCTGCCACAGCGCACGCATGATGTCGTCGAGCGACTTCTGGCCGCGCGTCTGCGCGCGGATGGTCAGGTCGAGCGCCAACGCCACGAGCGAGCCCTTGGTGTAGTAGCTCACGATGGCGTTCGGCGCGTTCTCGTCCTGGCGGTAGTATTTCGTCCACGCGTCGAACGAGCTCTCGGCCACGGTCTGCTTGAGGCGCCCACTGCCGCGCAGCACGTTCGCCACGGTCTTGGCAACGAGTTCGTAATACGCGCTCGGCTCGATCACGCCGCTGCGCACGAGCATCAGATCGTCGTAGTACGACGTGAAACCCTCGAACAGCCACAGCAGCCGCGTGTAGTTCTCCACACTCAGCGTGTACGGCGCGAAGGCCGCCGGCTTGATGCGCTTGACGTTCCAGGTATGGAAATACTCGTGGCTCACCAGGCCGAGAAAGCCGCGATAGGCGTCGCTCATGCGCGCTTGCCCCTGCACCGGCAGATCGTTGCGGCTCGCGAGCAGCGCCGTGGACGCGCGGTGCTCCAGGCCGCCGTAGCCGTCGCCGACGGTCATGAGCAGGAAGACGTAGCGCGACATCGGCGCGCGCGCGCGGGCGCCGGGTTCGAACAGACGGATCTGCGCCTCGCAGATCTTCTTCATGTCGCGCAGCAGGCGCTCCAGGTCGAGGTTCGGCACCGGCCCCGTGATCGCGACCTCGTGCGTCACGCCGCAGGCCTTGAACGTGCCATGCACGAACGTGCCCATCTCGACCGGCGAATCGATGAGCTCGTCGTAGTCGACGGCCAGATAGCGGCCGAAGTCGAGCGCCGCCGTGCCGTCGGCCGGCGCGAGCGCGGTGGCCACGCGCCACGCCTTGAAGGGGGCGCCGCGCGGGCGCAGGATGTCGACCTCGCAAGGCGCGTGCTCCTGCCCTTCCACGCGCAGGAACACGCTCGTGCCGTTGAAAAAGCCGTGCGTGTCGTCCAGGTGAGCGGCGCGCACCGACAGGTCCCACGCATACACCTCATACGTCACGATCAGCGTGCCCTTGCACGGCGCGGCCTGCCACGTGTGCTTGTCGAGCTTGTCGAGCGCAACCTTGCGGCCGCGACACGTCGCGCCGATCGTCACGATGTTGCGCGCGAACTCGCGCACCATGTAGCTGCCCGGAATCCACGCGGGCAGCGTGAACCGCTGGCCCCCGGGTGCAGGGTTCGAGACCGTTACCGTCACTTCGAACAAATGGGCGGCGGGCGACTTCGCAACGATCGCATACCGGATCGCGGACGGAGCAGACATGGCTTTCATGACGTGGCGGCTTCTTGTTGTTGAGGGATGGCGGGCGCCTTACCGGACCGAGGCCAGCGCCTTCTCGAGTTCTTCGGCGGGCACGGCGCCCGGCAGGCGACGGCCGTCGGCGAGAATGATCGTCGGCGTGCCGGTCACGTTGAACTGGCGGCCCAGCACAACGTTCTGCCCGATGGCGGCGTCGTCGCACCTGGCTCCGGCCGTGGGCGGCGCCTTCTTGTCGAGCATCCAGTCATGCCATGCCTTGAGTCGGTCGGGCGCGCACCAGATCGCCTTCGACTTGGCGTCCGAGTCGGGACCGAGCACCGGGTACAGGAAGGTATAGACGGTGATGTTGTCGAGCTTGGACGTCTTGAGCGTATCTTCGAAGCGCTTGCAATACGGGCAGTTCGGATCCGAGAACACGGCGATCTTGCGCGCGCCGTTGCCCTTCACGTACTTGATCGCGCGATCGAACGGCAGCTTGGCGAAGTCGACCTTGTTGAGCTCCGACTGGCGCGCTTCGGTCAGGTTCTGACGCGTCTTCGTGTCGACGAGATTGCCGCCGAGGATCACGTATTGCGCCTTCTCGTCAGCGTAGATGATCTCGCCGCCGATCGCCACTTCGTAGAGTCCCGGCACGGGCGTGCGCGCCACCGACTTGATCGGAGCGTCGGCGCCGAGGGTCTTTTGCACGGCGGTCTTGACGCGATCGAGCGTGGCGTCGGACTTGTTCTGCGCGGCGGCAGGCGTCGTGGAAGTCACGACACAGACGGCCGCCAGGCCCAGCGCCGTGAACGCGGTGAGCGCGGGGAGCGCCGCGGCGCGATAACGTTGCAACATCGAATATCTCCGGAAGTGAATCGATCGAGAGGCGAGAGACGCGTTTGCGGCTGGCGCCGCAAACCGGCCATGGCGCCCGGTGAGGTCAGCCCAGGGCGCGTCCGATCAGGAACTTCTTGACGAACGGCAGCATGTTCACGCTGTCGAGGCCCGCGTTGCGCACGAACTTCGCGAGCGGGCTGCTCGCCGAGAACAGCTTGTGCAGCCCGTCGGTGGTAAACGCCATGCTGCCGATGTCTTCCTTGCGCGCGCGCTCGTAGCGCCGCAACACCGCCGCATCGCCGCAGTCGCGGAACGATTCACGGCCGGCCAGTGCGTCGCCCAGCGCGGCGACGTCGCGCAGGCCGAGGTTCATCCCCTGGCCCGCCAGCGGATGTACGACGTGTGCGGCATCGCCAACGAGCGCCACGCGCGGCGCGATCAAACGCCTGGCGTGTGCGAGCACGAGCGGAAATCCCTGGGCGCGCGCTGAGACTGGCGTGAGCGCACCGAGTTCACTGCGCGAGAACGTGCCGACACGCTCGGCGAGGTCTTTGGGATCGAGCCCAAGCAGTTGCTTCGCGTGCGCGTCTGCGGCCGACCATACGAGCGAGACATGCTGATCGGGCAGCGGCAGCAGCGCGATGATCTCGCCGTCGTGAAACCACTGGAACGCGGTGTCGCGATGCGGCCGTTCGGCGCGAAAGTTGCAGACCACGCCGAGCTGTTCATAAGGACGCACCGAGCCGTCCAGCCCGGCGGTGCTGCGCACCCACGAGTGCGCGCCGTCGGCGCCGACCACGAGCGAGGCGCGCAGCGTCTTGCCGTCCGACAGACGCACCGAAGCAGCGGCGGCGTCGACGTCGAGCGCTTCGGCGCGCGCGTCGATCCACTGCACCTGCGGCGAGAAGCGCAGCGCGGCGTCGAGCGCGCGCTCCAGGTTGGACGATTCGGCGATCCAGGCCAGTTGCGGCACGGCGGCCTGATAGGCACTGAAGTGCAGCGTGCCACGTTCGTCGCCAAACACTTCCATGTCGTAGACGGGGCACACGCGCGCCGGATCGACGGCCTGCCACACGCGCATGCGCTCGAACAGCGCCTGCGAACTGGCCGAGAGCGAGTAGATGCGCGCGTCCCACTCGTCGGCGCCGGCGCCAGGCGCGGCGGCGGCCGGCTGGGCGAGCAAGGCAACGGACAGACGGGCCTGCGAGAGCAGCAAGGCGGCAGCCTTGCCGACCAGGCCGCCGCCGACCACGACGACGTCATGCGTTTGGCTGGGGGTTTGCGTGAATGACATGCGGCGAATACAGCGTCAGCGCCGGGATCGCGCGAGACCGCTGGTTCAGAAAACGAGATGGCGTATTGTCGCACGCCTGCCGCACCGGCGACGCCCTGCCGCCCGGCGCGCTGCTGCGACGCAGCGTCGCGCGTCACGGCCCGGCGCTATACTTGCGCGCATAGCGAAACCAGATTCAGGGAGCCCGACTCATGCGCCTCGATAACGAGTCCGAAAGCCAGAACGTCGAAGATCGCCGCGGCGGCGGTTTCGGCGGACGGACCACCATCGGCATCGGCACGATCGTGGTGGCGCTCGCCGCCTCATACTTCTTCGGCATCGATCCGCGCGTGATCATCCAGGGCTCGCAGATGATCCAGGGCCAGACCTCGTCGCAGCCCGCCCCGAACGCCGCGCCCGCCAACGACGCGAACAGCGTCTTCACGCGCAAGGTGCTTGGCAATATCGAACGCACCTGGGCGACGGTGTTCCCGCAGCAGCTCAACCGCCAGTACGTGGCGCCCAGGCTGGTGCTGTTCACGGGCGCGACGCCCACGGCGTGCGGCACCGGGCAGACGGCGATGGGCCCGTTCTATTGTCCGGGCGACAGCAAGGTGTACATCGATCTGGCGTTTTATGACGAACTGCGGCAGCGCTTCGGCGCGGGCGGCGACTTCGCGCAGGCCTACGTGATCGCGCACGAAGTGGGGCATCACGTACAGAACCTGCTGGGCATCTCGGAGAAGTTCGACGAGTTGCGACGCCGCATGAGCGAGGCGCAGGCCAATGCCTTGTCGGTGCGCCTGGAGCTGCAGGCGGATTGCTTCGCGGGCGTCTGGGCAAACAATGCGGCGAAGGCCAACGATCAGTTGCTGGAGCCGGGCGACATCGAACAAGGCCTGAAGACGGCCGCGGCCATTGGCGACGACCGCCTGCAGCAGCAGTCGCAGGGCCGCGTGGTGCCGGAGTCGTTCACGCACGGCACGAGCGCGCAGCGCGTCTACTGGCTTCGTCAGGGCCTGCAGCATGGCGACGTGCGCAAGTGCGACACGTTTTCCGCCAAGCAACTGAGTTGATGAGCGCGCCCGCGGCGGGGGCGCCCGAGGGGGGCCGGCGCGCCGCGAATGCGCAGGGCGAAACGGGTACAATAGCGGACTTTGCGCGACGCTACCGGCGCGCCGTGCCGGCGCCCCGCACGGCCTGAAGATAGTAGATAGCGTCGTAGAGACACAGACGCATGCGCGCGCGGCGCCATCATCGGATAGACAGGATTTAGCATGAGCCTCAAATGCGGCATCGTGGGCTTGCCCAACGTGGGTAAGTCGACGCTTTTCAACGCACTGACCAAAGCGGGCATCGCCGCCGAGAACTACCCGTTCTGCACCATCGAGCCGAACGTGGGCGTGGTGGAGGTGCCGGACCCGCGTCTGGCCAAGCTCGCGGAGATCGTGAAGCCCGAGCGCATTGTGCCGGCAACGGTGGAGTTCGTGGACATCGCGGGCCTGGTGGCAGGTGCCTCCAAGGGCGAGGGCCTGGGCAACCAGTTCCTCGCGAACATCCGCGAGACGGACGCCATCACGCACGTGGTGCGCTGCTTCGAGGACGAGAACGTGGTTCACGTCGCGGGCAAGGTGAACCCGATCTCGGACATCGAGGTGATCAACACAGAACTGGCGCTGGCGGATCTGGGCACGGTCGAGAAGGCGCTGCAGCGATACACGAAGGCAGCCAGGTCGGGCAACGACAAGGAAGCGGCGAAGCTGGTGGCGGTGCTGGAGAAGGTGGCGCCGGTGCTCAACGAAGCGCGCCCGGTGCGCTCGATCAAGCTCTCGGACGAGGAGCTCGCGCTCATCAAGCCGTTCTGCCTGATCACGGCCAAGCCGACGATGTATGTGGCCAACGTGAAGGACGACGGCTTCGAGAACAACCCGCATCTGGACGCGGTGCGCAAGTACGCCGAGGCGGAGAATGCGCCCGTGGTGGCGGTGTGCGCGGCGATCGAGGCGGAAATCGCGGACATGGACGATGCGGACAAGGCCGAGTTCCTGGCGGACATGGGCATGGACGAGCCGGGGCTCGACCGTGTGATCCGTGCCGGCTTCAAGCTGCTGGGGTTGCAGACGTACTTCACGGCGGGTGTGAAGGAAGTGCGCGCGTGGACCATCCACGTGGGCGACACCGCACCGCAGGCAGCGGGGGTGATCCACACCGACTTCGAGCGCGGTTTCATCCGTGCGCAGACCATCGCGTTCGACGACTACATCCAGTACAAGGGCGAACAGGGCGCAAAGGAAGCCGGCAAGATGCGCGCCGAAGGCAAGGAATACGTCGTGCATGATGGCGACGTGATGAACTTCCTGTTCAACGTCTGACGGCCCGCCCTATTCCCCCCACCCCTCGCGAATGATCTGCGCGATCCGTTCGCCCGTCGCGCGGTTGTGGGCCTGTACCAACGCGACGGCGCCGGCGTCGTCGCCTTTCGCGCACAGACGCAGCAGCTCGCGGTGCTCCGCGTGCGAACGCTGCGGGTTGCCGGCCTTCTGCCACGACAGGAATAGATACCGTCCCAGATTCAGCCGCGCCGTCGCCACCGCCCGCTGAAAGTACGGGCGCCCCGCCTTCGCATAAAGCATTGCGTGAAACGACGCGTTTCGCGTCACGATGTCGGCCACCTCGGTCGCCGCCTCCAGGGCGTCCAGCGCCGCCTGAGCCCGCGCGATATCGGCGCGCGAAAGGTTCGGCATCGCAAGCGCCATCAACCGGCCCTCCAGCAGCGCCCGATAGTCGGCCAACTCCAGCGCATCGTCCTCGGTCAACGCCGACACCACCGTGCCCCGGTTCATCCGGCTCTGCGCGAGCCCGTCTGCCGCGAGCATCGTCAACGCCTCGCGAACCGGGACATGGCTCACCCCCAGCTCCGCGGCCAGGTGATCCTGGCGCAGCGCCTCGCCCGGCTTCAACTCGCCGCGCCCGATCCGCTCGCGCAGGTCTTCATACGCCCGCTCCACCGCCGTGGCTGACCCGGATTCCCGATGCATCGTCTGCTTCATCGACTGATAATATATAATTTGAGAAATCATATATTATCAGCACTTCCCTATCGCGTCCTCGCCTCCTCGCCTCCTCGCCTCCACGGCGCCCCGGTGTTTCCCGCCCCCTTCCGACACTCACTTTCAAACGGCGGTTTGCACACTGCGCTGCCGCAATCCATAGGACGGCATGTTTTCGGACTCCGTCTCGTCTAATATGGAATCGCGGCGCGGGCCCCAAGGTATCTCGATGTTCGAATCACTACGCCAATACGTCACGACATCGGGTTGCGCCCCCCGGCCCGGCAGAAAACCACGCCACGCCGCACGTCACATCGGGAATGCCCTGCTTGAGATTGCTGCGCACTGCCAGTGACAATCGACCGAAAGACAACCGGCGTCCTGCGACAGCCGTGCCGCCGCCGTGGTCCGCAGTCCCTGATCCGCAGTCCGCAGTCCGCAGTCGGTAGTCCGTAGTCGAATCGCCGTTTGCATGCCGCCTAGGGGGAGTCCGCGCATGACATCGAAGTCGTCGGCTGCCGTTGAGAAAACGCTGCGCGAGCGCCGGCACTGGTCGGAGGACCGCGCTCGCATCCGCCTGTACAGCGGCGCCGGCCTGCTGTGCCTCGTCGGCGTGATCGTCCTGTGGTGGTATCTGCACTTTCTCGCCGCCAATCCGAAGGTCGGCCCGATCGGCCTCGACTTCCTGCCGTTCTGGGGCGCCTCGCACTTCGTCCTCCAGGGTCACCCGCTCGACGCCTACAACGTCGAGATCATGTCGCGCGCGCAAATCGCCGCGCTTCCCTACGCCGAGAAGATGGGCGGCTACATGCCGTGGCTGTATCCGCCCGTGATGATGCTCTTGCTCGCCCCGATCGCCCTGCTGCCCTTCGCCTACGCGTATGTGGTCTATGCCTGCATCGGGTACGGCGCCTATTACGCGACGCTGCGCCGCACGGCCCCCTGGCGCGCGGCTGGCTGCGCGGCGAACGCGAATGGCTCGTCGTGCTTTGGCTCACCCCGGCGTTCGGCCTGTTCGGCGTGCTGCACGTCGGCTTCCAGTTCGTGCCGTTCATCACGCTGGCCACACTCCTGATGTTGTGCCGCCGGCGTCGGCGTCTCGCCCACGTGCCGGACGGCCCCGACGCGTTCGACGTCCCGCACGGCGGCGCCGCCGTGCGCCGCACCGCCGGCACCACGCCCGCGTTCACGAGGTAATCGCCATGCCCCGCGCCGCCGCCCCCCACTCGCCGTCCGGCACGCTTGCCACGCCGCAGGACGGGCCGCTCGTCTCGCTTGTCGTGCCGTGTCACAACGAAGCGCCCGCGCTCGACAGGTTCTACCGCGCCGTGGCGCCCGTGCTCGATACGGTCGTCGGCGTGCGCTTCGAGATCGTGTGCGTGAACGACGGCAGCACCGACGCCACGCTCGACGTGCTGCTCGCGCTGCGCCGGGCAGACGCGCGCATCCGCGTCATCGACTTCACCCGCAACTTCGGCAAGGAAGCCGCGCTGAGCGCCGGTATCGACGAGGCGCAGGGCGACGCCGTGATCCCCATCGACGCCGATCTGCAGGATCCCCCCGCGCTCATCCCGGTGATGATCGAACGCTGGCGAGACGGTGCGGAAGTGGTGCTCGCCAAACGCACGAACCGTGCGAGCGACAGCGTCGCCAAGCGCGTCGCCGCCGGTCTGTACTACCGCGTTCACAACCATCTGTCCGAAGTGAAGCTGCCGGAGAACGTCGGCGACTTCCGCCTGATCGACCGCCGCGTGGTCACGGCGCTCAGGCAACTGCCGGAGCGCCGCCGCTTCATGAAGGGCCTCTTCGCCTGGGTCGGCTTTCATACGGAGATCGTCGAGTACGTGCGCGAGCCGCGCAGTGCGGGCGAATCGAAGTTCTCGGGCTGGCGTTTGTGGAATTTCGCGCTCGAAGGCATCACGAGCTTCAGCACGGTGCCGCTGCGCTGCTGGACGTATATCGGCGTCTCGCTGGCGCTCGTCTCGCTCGCCTACGGCGCCTACATCGTCCTGCGCACGATCATTCACGGCGTCGACGTGCCGGGCTATGCCTCGCTGCTCGTCGGCGTGCTCTTCCTCGGGGGCATCCAGCTCGTGGGCATCGGCGTCATCGGCGAGTACGTCGGCCGGATCTACTACGAGTCCAAGGGTCGGCCGCTGTATCTCGTGCGCCGGCGCTACCAGTCGAGCGTCAAGGTAAGCCATCTGCCCGCACGCGCCGGCAGCCGCGCGCTTCGTCATCCGCACGGCGCCGGCGCGGCGCTCCCGCCTGCGCGCAAGACATTGCGCACCCCGACCGGCGCCAGCATGTCGTTCGCCACGCGCGCACGCCGACTCCCGTCGCGCTGACGCCGCACGCCCGCCGCCGCGCTCAAACGTTCCGGTAAGTCCAGTAGCGATGCAGCACGAAGGTCGTCGGCGGCACGACGAGCACCACGGCCGCGATACCCAGCCAGTGATTGCCGCCCAGGCCCTCCACCGTGCGCGCCACCACGGCGGTGAGCAATAGCCCGAAGATCGAGACCGGCACGAACCGCACGAGGCTCGCGCGGTGTACGCGCGCCGAAAAGCTCCACAACGTATTGAGCAGGTAGGAGCAAGGCGTGGCCGTGCAGAACGCGATGGCATTCGCGAGCACCGGGCCCGCACCGAACGCCTCGATCAGCGTGATTGCCACGATCACGTGCACCGCCGTGCAGACCACCCCCGACACCCCGAAGCGCAGGAGCGGCACGACGAGCGTGCGCACGCGCGGCGATGCGCGCAGCCGTTGCATGGTCGTCGACGAAGGACGCGGATCGGACATGGCGAAGGTTCGCGAAAGACGGCGCGTGGTTCGCCTGACGATACGAACGCCAGCGACCGCCACGGGTCGCGAGCCCGCCGTCAGGCCTCGATGATCATGAATTTATTCCATTTCCCGGAATATGGGTTGCATGCCCACGGGATGCGTCTAGGATTGCGTGGTACTCCGCAACAATGACACCCCCCGACAAGAACAGGAGGAAGACAATGCAACGCCCCAACGCCATCCATGCCGCGAGCCTGCTGGTCTTTGCCGCCGCGGCGTGGAGCACCGCGGTCGCGGCCGCCCAGACCGCGCCCGCGCCCGTGATGGCGCCTGCCGCGTCGCAGACGCTCACGGTGGCCGGCCTCTCGCAGCCGGCCGACATCCTGATCGACCACAACGGCGTACCGCACATCTTCGCCGCCAACGAACGCGACGGATTCTTCGTGCAAGGCTTCAACGCCGCGCGCGACCGGCTGTTCCAGATCGACCTGTGGCGCCGCCGCGGTCTCGGCCAGCTCTCCGAAGTGTTCGGCCGCGCCTATGTCGCGCAGGACGACGCCGCGCGCCGCTTCCTCTACCGCGGCGACATGGCGGCCGAATGGCGCCGCTACGGGCCGGACGCCAAACCGGCTGCCCAGGCGTTTGCCGCCGGCGTGAACGCCTACATCGACTGGCTCGCCGCGCATCCGGACCAGATGCCCTACGAGTTCCGCAAGGTCGGGTACTGGCCGTCGAAGTGGACCGCCGAGGACATCGTGCGCATTCGCAGCCACGGCCTCACGCGCAATCTGAAGAGCGAAGTCGCTCGCGCGAAGGTCGTGTGCAAGGCGTCGCTCGACGCGGACAGCGTGCGCGTCGGCCTGCAGCCGGCCTGGAAGACGCAGGTGCCCGACGGGCTCGACCCGTGCCTGCCCGACGATCTGCTCAAGGTTTTCGATCTGGCCACGCAGGGTGTGAAAATCACCCGGGAGTCGTTGCAGCGGGCCGACGCCGACATCGTCGAGCTGGCCGACGCCGGCCCTTACGATGCGTCCACCGAATCGGCCGAGGGCAGCAACAACTGGGTCGTCTCGCCGCAGAAATCGGCCACGGGGCGCGCCATCATGGCCAATGATCCCCACCGCGCCTACGCCGCCCCGAGCCTGCGCTACATCGTGCAGGTGAGCACGCCCACCCTCGATCTGATCGGCGCGGGCGAGCCGGCCATTCCCGGCGTGGCGATCGGCCACAACGGCACGATCGCGTTCGGCCTCACGATCTTCAACATCGACCAGGAAGACCTCTACGTCTACGACCTGAACCCGGCCAACCCCGATCAGTACCGGTATCGCGGCAAGTGGGTGCCCATGCGCACGGTGCGCGAGTCGATCGCCGTGCGCGACGGCGCCCCCGTGCAGACGGACCTCAAGTTCACGAAGCACGGTCCGGTGATCTACGTCGACAGTGCGAAGCACCGCGCGTATGCCGTGCGCACCGCCTGGCTCGAACCCGGCATGTCGCCGTACTTCGACGCCATGCGTTACATGCGCGCGAAGAACTACGCGCAGTTCCAGAAAGCGCTCGACACCTGGGGCGCCCCGACCGTCAATCAGGTCTACGCGGACGCGTCGGGCAACATCGGCTGGGTGCCGAGCGGCATGGCGCCGATCCGTCCGAACTGGGACGGCCTGCTGCCCGTGCCCGGCGACGGGCGCTACGAATGGGCGGGCTTCTGGCGGCGCGATCAGCTGCCCTCGGCGTACAACCCCGCCGCGGGTTACTTCACGACGTCCAACGAGATGAACATGCCTGCGGGCTACCCTTACGCGCAACGCAAGCTCGGCTTCGAGTGGACCAACGGTTCGCGCCACGCGCGCATCGATGAAGTGTTGCGCGCGAAGGACAAGGTCTCGCTCGAGGACTCCGAGCGCCTGCAGAACGACATCGTGTCGATTCCGGCGCGGCGCCTCACGGCGCTGCTCGCCCCGCTCTCGAGCGACGACCCGCAAACGGCCGCCGCGCTGCGCCTGCTCAAGGGTTGGGACGCCGAAATGCGCGCCGATTCGGCCCAGGCGGCGCTCGAGGAAGTGTGGTTCAGCCGCCATCTGGGCCGCGCGTACAAGAACGCCGTGCTGCCCAAGGCGGCTGCGGACAGCTTCGGTGCGCCCGACCCTGCCGCCATGCTCGACGCCCTGGAGCAACCCGCCGCCCGCTTCGGCGAGAACGCCGGCGCCAGGCGCGACGCCGTGCTGCTCACGAGTCTCGGGCAAGCCTGGGGCGAGATGGTCAGGCTCCAGGGCCCCGACCCGGGCGCGTGGCAATGGGGCAAGCTGCAGACGAACCTCAACGCCCACCCGCTCGCCGACGCGGTGGACGCCGACATGCGCGCCAGGCTCAACGTCGGTCCGATGCCCAAGGGCGGCAGCGCGTTCACGCCCAACCAGTCCACGTACCGCGTGAGCGACTTCCGGCAGACCAACGGTCCGTCGTTCCGGATCGTGGTCGACGTCGGCAACTGGGACAACACGCGCGCGATGAATCTGCCGGGCGAGTCAGGCAATCCGGACAGCCCGCACTATCGCGACCTCGCGCAGAAGTGGTTCGACGGCCAGTACTTCAGGCTGCCCTATTCGCGCGCGGCGGTCGAGGCTGATACCGAGACCCGGCTGCATCTGGTGCCGGAGTCGGCGCGCTGAGCGCGAAGACGCGTCGTCCCGCATGAAAAACGGCCGGCGGGAAATCCCGACCGGCCGTATTGCCGGGTGAACGCTCCCGGGCAAGCGCGACGCTCGCTCAATGTCCGCCGGCAACGAACTCCGGCTTCTCGCGCTTGCGCTCGCGCGAGCGATCGACCGCATTCGTGGGCACGAGCAGGAACAGCAGCACGACGCCGATCGAGATCGCGAGAATCGACAGGAACGTGAGATGCAGCGAGTGCTGCAGCACCGCGCGGATCGCCTCGTCGGCCAGGTTCGACACGCCGCGGTCTTCGAGCACATGGCGCAGTTGGTCCGAAGTCACCGGGCCTAGTCCGCTCGAATGCGTCAGCCCGAAGTTCAGCACGGCGCCGAACAGCGTTGCGCCGAGCGTGCTGCCCAGGTTGCGCGAGAAAATGTTCGACGCCGTGGCGCTGCCGCGCTGCGACGGGTCGACGATCTCCTGAATCAGCACGAGCGCGCTCACGCTGCCCGTGCCCATCGAGAAGCCCATCAGCAGCGAGCCGAAGCCGGCGAGCAGCGGCGAGCTGCTCGGCCCGAGCAGCGCGAACACGATGCCGCCCAGCGGCATGAGCAGGCTGCCGCCCACGAGAATGCGCCGCAGGCCGAAGCGCGCGAACGTCTTGGCCGCGATCGTCGATCCGATCGGCCAGCCGACCATGATCATCGTGAGCGCCATGCCGGCCACGACCGGCGTCTGGCGCAGCACGCCCTGCGCGTACATCGGCAGGAACGTCGTCAGGCCCATGAGCACCATGCCCGAGAGCAGGGTCGCCGCGTTGGCCGCTGCAATCGGGCGATGGCTCCACAGCGCGAACGAGATCATCGGGTCCCTGGCGCGGCGTTCCTGCCAGACGAACAGCGCCGACGCGACCGCGCAGACAAGCACACCCGACCACACATGCGTGTCGGTAAAGGCGTTCGCATCGGTGAGCGCGATCATCAGCCCGGCCACGGCAACCGTAAACAACGCGGCGCCCGGCACGTCGATGCTCGGCCGCTGGCGCGGCGCCTCTTCATGCAGATAGGCGACGAAGCCCGCGGCGGCGAGCAGGCCGATCGGGATGTTGATCCAGAAGATCCACGCCCACGACAGATCGCGAATGATGAGACCGCCGAGCATCGGGCCAAGCACGGCCGAGATGGCCCACACGCTCGCGAGATAGCCCTGCACCTTGCCGCGCTCGCTGATCGGGTAGTAGTCGGCAATGATCGTCAGGCTGACCGGCTGGATACAGGCCGCGCCCACGCCCTGCAGCAGGCGAAACGCGATCATGGCGGGCATCGACCAGGCCAGCCCGCCGCCGAGCGAGGCGACCAGGAACACGGCGATGCCCACCAGAATCACCGGCTTGCGGCCGTAGAGGTCGGCGAGCTTGCCGAAGACCACGGTCATGGCCGTTTGCGCGAGCAGAAAGGCGGAAAAAACCCAGCTGTAGAGATTCAGGCCGCCGAGCTGGGCAACGATTTGCGGCATGGCCGTCGAGATGATCGTGGCTTCGATGGCCACCATCGACGTGGCCGCCATCACGGACGCCACGATGAACGGCCGCACGGAATTGCGTGTCGCAGACATGTGTTTCTTGGTTTTGGGGGATGAAGGCAACAACTTGCGAGGATCGCCGCCCTCCTGTCGGGGGCAGCGGCAACGCCGGACGGCGGAAGACGGGATCGAACGTGGCGGCAGCGGCCGCGCGCGTCGTCAAGACGACTTGGGCCAGGCGATGCAGCCAAGCATAGCCGAATGCGGGAAAACGCGTATGACGCCGCGGCGCACGGCCGACAGCGTGGCGCAAAGCCTTGTGCGACGGGGACTTACGCCGCGCATAACCCTGCCCGAAGGCGGGTTATCGACGTTTTGCGTGCGCAAGCGCACAGACGCGACACCCCCCGACCGTCGCCGCGCGCGACAGTCGCCGTCCCCCGATTCAGGCGCGCCGATGCGGCCTGGGGCCGCACCCGCCCGCGCGCGGCGTCACGCCGTGCGATTGCGCTTGAGAATGCCGTAGATCACGAGCAGGACGATGGCGCCGAGGATCGACGCAATCCAGCCGGCCGACTGGCCTTCGGTGTAGAGGTGCAGGGCCTGGCCGACATATTTGGCGAGCAGCGCGCCGGCAATGCCGAGGATGATGGTCATGATGATGCCCATATTGTCCCGGCCCGGATGCAGCGCGCGGGCAACGAGGCCGACGATCAGACCAACGACGATGGTGCCGATAATGCCCATGACGTGTCTCCAAGGACGGTAACCCGAACGCAGTATAGCGTCGAATCCGGTCGATTCGGCAACCGTCCCGGCGAGCCGCGGCCGGCGGCCTTGCGGCCCGCATGCCGGGACCGTCGACGCATGCGGCGATGCTATGCCGCCTATAAGCGCCGGCTATTTGTCAAAAATCCCCGGCTGCGCCATCATGAGGCACGCTAGCCAACCTGCGGGGGCGCAGCGCCCGTGCAGCCACGCGGTCCCGGCCGTGCGGCGAGGAAACGGGCGTCGCGTCGACGCGCTATAATCTGGGGCTATCAGATCCCCCACATCATGCAACTGCTCGCTCTCGGCCTGAATCACCACACGGCGCCCGTTTCGCTGCGCGAACGGGTGGCGTTTCCGTTCGAGCGGATCGAGCCGGCGCTGGCGGGACTCCGGAGCCTGTGGGCCGGCAGCGGGAGCGGCCGGTCGAGCGCGCCCGAGGCCGCCATTCTCTCGACGTGCAATCGCACCGAGATCTACTGCGTGACGGATGATGTCGCCGCCCGCGAGCGCGCGGTGCATTGGCTGTCGCAGTTCCACAACATCCCGGCGGGCGAGCTCGCCCCGCATCTGTACGCGCTGCCCCAGTCGGACGCCGTGCGTCACGCCTTTCGCGTGGCGAGCGGCCTGGATTCGATGGTGCTCGGCGAGACGCAGATTCTCGGGCAGTTGAAGGACGCCGTGCGCACGGCCGCGGAAGCCGGCGCCCTGGGCACGTATCTGAACCAGCTTTTCCAGCGCACCTTCGCGGTGGCCAAGGAAGTCCGCGGCCAGACCGAGATCGGCGCGCACTCGGTGTCGATGGCCGCCGCCGCGGTGCGTCTGGCCCAGCGCATTTTCGAAAGCCTCAGCACGCAGAAGGTACTCTTCATCGGCGCGGGCGAGATGATCGACCTGTGCGCGACGCACTTCGCCGCGCAGACCCCGAAGGCCTTGTACATCGCCAACCGCACCGCCGAGCGCGGCGAGAAGCTCGCCGAGCGCCTGGGCGGCACGGCGATCCGCCTCTCGGAGCTGCCGCAGCGCCTGCACGAGTTCGACATCGTCGTGTCGTGCACCGCAAGCACGCTGCCGCTCATCGGGCTGGGTGCGGTCGAGCGCGCCATCAAGGCGCGCAAGCACAAGCCGATGTTCATGGTCGATCTGGCCGTGCCGCGCGACATCGAGCCGGAGGTCGGCCGCCTGACCGACGTTTTCCTGTACACCGTCGACGACCTCGGCGCAGTCGTGCGCGAAGGCAACGCACTGCGCCAGGCTGCCGTCGCGCAAGCCGAAGCGATCATCGAGACGCGCGTACAGAACTTCATGCAATGGCTCGACGCCCGCAGCGTCGTGCCGGTCATCCGCGACATTCACGGCGCGGCCGAGGCCATGCGTCTTGCCGAACTCGAGCGCGCCCAGCGCATGCTCGCACGCGGCGACGACCCGGCCGCGGTGCTCGACGCCCTGTCCCAATCCCTCACGAAGAAATTCCTGCACGGCCCGACCCACGCGCTGAACACGGCGCGCGGCGATTCGCGCGAGCAGATCCTTCACCTCATTCCCGAACTGTTCCGCACCTCGGGATCCGCCGACAAATAGATGAAAGCGAGCATGCAAGCCAAGCTCGACCAGTTGACGCAACGTCTGGTCGAGCTTGATGGCCTATTGAGCCAGGGCGACGTCACCCGCGATCTGGACAACTACCGCAAGCTCACGCGCGAACACGCCGAGCTGGCCCCCGTCGTCGCGCAGTATCAGCAATACCGCCAGGCGCACAACGACGTCACGGCCGCGCATGAGATGGCGTCCGACCCCGAAATGCGCGAGTTCGCCGAAGCCGAGGCGGCGCACGCGCGTGCCCGCATGGAAGACATGGAAGGCACACTGCAGCGCATGCTGCTGCCGCGCGATCCGAACGACGATCGCAACATCTACCTGGAAATCCGCGCGGGCACCGGCGGCGACGAATCGGCGCTCTTCGCCGGCGATCTGCTGCGCATGTACACGCGTTACGCCGAACGCCAGCGCTGGCAGGTCGAGATCATGTCGGCGAGCGAGTCGGATCTGGGCGGCTACAAGGAAGTGATCGTGCGCCTGGTCGGCCAGGGCGCCTACTCGCGTCTGAAGTTCGAATCGGGCGGCCATCGCGTGCAGCGCGTGCCGGCCACGGAAACGCAGGGCCGCATCCACACCTCGGCCTGCACGGTCGCGGTAATGCCGGAGGCCGACGACGTCACGGACGTCGAAATCAATCCGGCCGACATCCGCATCGATACGTTCCGCGCGTCGGGCGCCGGCGGCCAGCACGTCAACAAGACGGACTCGGCCGTGCGCATTACGCACCTGCCCACGGGCATCGTCGTCGAGTGCCAGGACGATCGCTCGCAGCATCGCAACAAGGACAAGGCGCTCAAGGTCCTGGCCGCGCGCATCAAGGACGCGCAGTTGCGCGCCCAGCAGGCCAGGGAAGCGGCCACGCGCAAGAGCCTGATCGGCTCTGGCGACCGCTCGGAGCGCATCCGCACGTACAACTTCCCGCAGGGGCGGATGACGGATCACCGCATCAATCTCACGCTCTACAAGCTCGAATACATCATGGACGGCGATCTCGACGAGTTGATCAACGCGCTGGTGACCGAGCATCAGGCGGAACTGCTGGCGTCGCTGGGCGAGACGGCGTGATGGCGCACGGCCCGACGGGAAACGCGCCGGCGTCCGGGCCGCTCACCGTCGCGACGTTGTTGCGCGAGCCCGGTCTGCCGGCGCTCGAGACGCGCATCCTGCTCGCGCACGTGCTTGGCTGGAGCCGGACGCAGCTCATCACGCGAGACCGCGAACCCCTCGCGCCCGACACGGTCGCCGCCTATCGCGAGTTGCGCGCCCGACGCCTCGCCGGCGAGCCCATTGCCTATCTGGTCGGCACGCGCGAGTTCTTCGGGCTGACGCTCTCGGTCAGCCCCGCCGTCCTCATTCCCCGCCCGGAAACCGAATTGCTCGTGGAGCTGGCGCTCGAGCGTCTGGCCGCACGCCAGGCGCCGCGCGTGCTCGATCTGGGCACCGGCAGCGGCGCGATCGCCCTGGCGATCGCCCACGCGCGCCCCGACGCGAAAGTGATCGCGCTCGATCGCTCGGACGCGGCGCTCGGCGTCGCCCGCGAGAACGCCCGCCGGCTCGGCCTGACGCACGTGCAATGGCTCGCGAGCGACTGGTACGCCGCCCTGCCGGCCGACACCGCGCCCTTCGACGTCATCGTCTCGAATCCGCCGTACATCGTCGCCGGCGACGAGCACCTGTCGCGGGGCGATCTGCGCTTCGAGCCCGTCGACGCGCTCACCGATCACGCGGACGGCCTCGCCGCGCTGCGCACGATCGTGAGCGGTGCGCCCTCGCGACTGGTGGCGAACGGCTGGCTGCTGTGCGAGCACGGCTACCATCAGGCGGCCGACGTGCGGGCGCTGTGCGCCGCGGCGGGCTTCGCGGACGTAGTCTCCGAGCGCGATCTGGCCGGCATCGAGCGCACGACGGGCGGACGGCGCCCCTGAGCTCGGGCCGGCGCCGGCATTGCGGGGCACCGACGCGATGTCCGCCGCGGCCGTCGCGTTGGCCCCGACGGCCGCGGCGGAAAACCGCTAAAATGGCGGATACGCCGATTTTCCGGCATCCCCACGGGCTTTCCACCATGACTACCCAGCAACGTATCCAGCAAATCGTCACCGACCACCCGGTCGTGCTCTTCATGAAGGGCAATGCGCAATTCCCGATGTGCGGCTTTTCGGGCCGTGCCGTGCAGATCCTGAAGGCGTGCGGCGTCGACAACCTGTTCACGGTGGACGTGCTGCAGGACGAGGAAATCCGTCAGGGCGTGAAGGAATTCGCCAACTGGCCGACCATTCCGCAGCTCTATATCAACGGCGAATTCATCGGCGGCTCGGACATCATGATGGAGATGTACCAGAGCGGCGAACTCAAGCAGATCCTCGCCGAAGTCGCGTAATTCGGCGCCAATGACGCCTTCGACGCCCCCCGCGTCCTCCGCGCCCTCGGCACCCTCGATGGCAACGGCGGCGACACCCGCGCGGCTGGTCGTCGCCATCACGGGGGCGACCGGCGCCGTCTACGGGGTGCGTCTGCTCGAGCGCCTGCGCGCCATGGGCGGTGTGGAGACTCACCTGCTCGTCTCGAGCGCCGGCTGGCTGACCCTGCGCCACGAGCTGGGACTCGAACGCGCCGACGTGCAGGCGCTGGCCGATCAATACCACAGCGTGCGCGAGATCGGCGCGAACATCGCGAGCGGCTCGTTCGCCACGGCCGGAATGGTCGTGGCGCCTTGCTCGATGAAGACGCTTGCCAGCGTGGCGCACGGTCTGTCCGACAACCTCATCTCGCGCGCCGCCGACGTCACGCTCAAGGAACGGCGCCGTCTCGTGCTGATGGTGCGGGAGACGCCGTTCAACCTCGCGCATCTGCGCAACATGACCGCCGTCACCGAGATGGGCGGCATCGTCTATCCGCCGCTGCCCGCCTTCTACAACCACCCGGCATCGCTCGACGCAATGGTCGACGACACGGTTGCGCGCGTCATCGATCTGTTCGGCATCGCCCCGCCGGTCTCCACGAGCTGGGACGGCCTCGGCAAGGGCGCGGAAGCCTGAAGCCGGCAGTCCCGCGCAGCGCACGCACTAGCGCACGCCGTCGACCCAGCGCTGCAGCGTGTCGAGCGCGCCCTGTGGCTGGCCGGCGGCGGACTCGGGCGTCTGCACGCACAACTCCAGCATGACCTCGTTGGGATCGAGCAGATAGAGATGCTCGCCGTCGCCATGCCGCTCGGCGGCGAACGGCACGTCGTAGGCGTCGAGCCGCGCCTTCCAGCGCTCGATGCCTTCGCGATCGCGCACGCGCAGCGCCACATGGTGGATCTGCGCCGCGGGCGTGTCGTGATGGTCGGTCGGCGCGAGTCCGTCGCAATTGAAGAAGGCCAGCGCCGCACCGGGCGCGAGTTCGTAGCTCACGAGCAGGTAGGGTTTGCCCCACAGACGGCTCATGCCCGTCTGCGCGCCCGCAAGCCGAAAGCCCATGACGTCGACGTAGAAGCGGTGGGTGAGAATCGCGTCGTAGCTCGGATACGCGACATGGTCGATGGCCACGGGGGTCACCGTTGCCGACGGATCGACGGCGGAGGTGGGGTCAAGCACGGCCTGAGTCATCACGATCCCCCGGGCAGCGAAGTGGCGATGCACGCCAGCGAGCCGCCGCGCGGGGCGACGGCATTCGGGAAACTGCGTTTGTAGTGTAGTCTCGCAACCCGCGTGGCGACAACCGAGTGTCAGTCCGAGCGGCATGAACTATAGTAAAAACGCTACACTTCGCGTGCCAGGCCGCATGCCCCCTGCATGCGACATGTCCGCAACCGGAGTTCGCCATGGAGACCGCCCTCTCGCCTGTTGTCGTCTACGCCGTTGTCATGCTTCTGTTCGTCATGCTCGTGCTCGCCGTACCGGCGGGCGCGCGCTGGCGCACGCTCGCGTGGCCGGCGTCGATGCCGCCGCTCTCGCCGCACCGGCCGGGCGAGTTGCTCGGCACGCCGCGCACGCCCTATTGGCGCTCCCCGCAGGACACGCAGGCGCTTCGGCGTCCGTCGTATTTCGCCACCTCGGCCCGGCGCGGCCGTCGTCCGGCCAGCTTTCTCGCGCCGCGGGACCACGAGCGGCGCTGAGCGCCCCCCCCTCAATTCCCTGACTTCCCTGACTTCCCTGACTTCCCTGACGTCTCTTGCGTCTCTTGCGTCCCTCACGCCTCTTACGGCGCTCATGCCTCCCCACGCCCTCAGCCCCTCAGCCCCTCGGCCCCTCGGCCCCTCGGCCCCTTAGCCCCTTAGCCCCTTAGCCCCTTAGCCCCTTACGCCTTGTTACATCTGTAGTGCCGCCGTAGCACCGTCGGGCGTGCACGCTTCGTAAAATCGGGGCTCGTGATTCGCGCGCCGGCGCACAGGCAGACGCCGACCACGGGGTCACGACAGG
The DNA here is from genome assembly GCF_002216225.1 of Pandoraea sp. CB10b_02. Lineage (NCBI taxonomy): Bacteria > Pseudomonadati > Pseudomonadota > Betaproteobacteria > Burkholderiales > Burkholderiaceae > Pandoraea > Pandoraea sp. CB10b_02. The sequence goes on along the minus strand of NZ_NJGW02000020.1, from coordinate 46,115 downwards.
ACCACCACACGGTCGCCCCACAGTCGCCACAAGGTCGCCACAAGGTCGCACCGACCTCGTCCGCGCGGGGAGCGCGTCGTCAAACAAGGAGAACAGATGAAAGGTCACTACTGGATCGCCGCTGTGGGCTTCGCGGCCGCGATCGCCTCGGGCAGCGCCCTCGCGCGCACCGACGTCTCGGTCAACATCGGCATTCCCGGTCCCGCCATCGTGGCGCCGGCGCCGGTCTATGCGCCGCCTCCCCTCTATGCGGCGCCCGCACCGCTGGTCGTGGCGCCGCCCCCGCCGGTGATCTATGCACCGCGCCCGCACTACTGGCGTGGACCGCCCCCGGGGCACTGGCGTCACGATCGCGGCTGGGATCGCCGCTGGGACCGCCACGGCGGCCACTATCGCCACTGATCCACGCAAGCGCAGCAACGAAAAGCCCCGCCGGACAACCATCCCGCGGGGCTTCGTCTTGCTGGCGGTGCGGTTTCACCGCCTGGGGCGCCGGGGACCGGATTGCCGCTTGTCCGCCCGAGGCCGGCGAAGGGTCAATAGCGGTAGCAGCAGGGGTGACTGTAATACCCGCCGTAATATCCACCGTGATATCCGCCGTAGTACGGCCGCGCCGGTACGACGACGCATCCGGCAAGGGTGACGGCCAGCAATGCAGCAACGACTAACTTCATGGTCTGACTCCTGATAGGGGAACGTGCATCCGTTCGCTTCCTTTATATCGTTGCGTCGTCTGCGGGCCCATCACGCGTCTGTAAGCCGTGTAAGCGAAGGTTGCCAAACAGCACACGTGTCGCACTTTGTTACGTAACATGGCCGGGCGAAGCCGTAACACCGCACCCCGATTCACCGATCGAAACCAGTCACCATGCGGGTTTTGGCGAGGCAACGACGCTGGCATGCGGTTTGCGTATGGCTAAGCGTCGCTCTTTCAATTGCCCCGAAAAGTGCGGCCTTGAGTCAACCCTCCTCCCGTTTCAGACGCGGGAGGAGGGACTTTTTTTCCCGTTCGGCAGGCATGGGATTTCACATGCCGGACCGCCTCTCCTTCCCCGCCATCGAGCTACGCCACTCGGCCGCGCCTTTCCTTCGCGGCTCAAATCGAGTCTTTATTCCATCCATGCGTTTGAAAGGTAATAACGCGATAACGGCGTCGACTTTCAATTTGTTTCCTTTATCTTTGAATCCTTATCCGACGGGCCTTTCCGAAGCGTTCGCCTTTCAAAGACCAGGCAATCCTCGGGCAAGTACCGACCTAAAGTCGAATTTGATGGTGTCGTAATCACCGCTATAGGGGGCTGTGCAATTCGGTTAGGTAATTTGAATTCAAACAACAGTGCTTTCGTGATGGCCGCAAGTTACGCGCCGGGGCAAGCGCAACAGGGGAAAAAGTCATGGAAATCGCAACGCCTGAATTCCAGATGGAACAGCAGGAACTGCAGGCCATCAGCGCCGCACTCAACCGGGTTCAGGCCATCATCGAATTCGACATGCAGGGCCACGTACTGCACGCAAACGATAATTTCCTGAAGACGCTCGGCTATTCGCTCGACGAGATCGAGGGCAAGCACCATCGCATGTTCTGCGACCCGGAGTACGCGGGCTCGAGCGCCTACCAAGACTTCTGGGCGCGGCTCAATCGGGGCGAATTCGACTCGGGCGAGTACCGCCGCATCGGCAAGGGCGGGCGCGAAGTGTGGATCCAGGCGTCGTACAACCCCGTCATGGACGCCGAGGGCCGTCCGTACAAGGTGGTGAAGTTCGCCTCCGACATCACCGCGCAGCGGCGCCAGACGGCCGAGTTCGAGGGCAAGGTGCGCGCGATCGATCTGGCTCAGGCGGTCATCGAATTCAATCTCGACGGCACGGTCATTACCGCGAACGACAACTTTCTGAAGACGCTCGGCTACACGCTCGACGACATTCGCGGCAAGCATCACCGCCTGTTCTGCGAGCCGGACTACGCGCTCTCCGACGCCTATCGTGAGTTCTGGGCGAAGCTCAACCGCGGTGAATTCGACGCGGGCCGCTACAAGCGGCTGGGGCGCGGCGGGCGCGAAGTGTGGATTCAGGCGACGTACAACCCGATCCTCGACGCCAGCGGCCGACCGTACAAGGTGGTGAAGTTCGCCACCGACATCACGCAGCAGGTCGAGCTCGAGGCAAGCGTGAAGCGCCGCGCGGAGGAAGATCAGCGCAAGGTGGCGCGCCTGCTCGAGACGGTCAACCGCGCGGCGGCAGGCGATCTGACCGGTGAGATCGCCGTGGCGGGCACCGATCCCATCGACCAATTGGCCGAAGGCATTCGTCATATGATGGACGACCTGCGCGCCGTCATCGGCAAGGTGGTCAACTCGGCCGGCGAGTTCACGGGCGCCTCGCGCGACATCGCCGAGCGGGCCAATACCGTCGCCACGGGCGCGCAGGCGCTCGGGGCGACCGTCGAAGAGATGAATGCATCGATCGAGGAACTCACCGCGTCGATCAACTCCATTGCCGACAACACCAAGGGCGCGGATCAGCTCGCCCGATCGACGCAGCAGGAAGCGGAGACGGGGGCGCGCGCCATTGCCCGCTCGGTCGAAGCGATGGAGCTCATCAACAAGTCATCCGAGGACATCAGCGAGATCGTGAAGGTCATTGGCGAGATCGCCGGCCAGACGAATCTGCTCGCGTTCAACGCGGCCATCGAGGCGGCCCGCGCCGGCGAGCATGGGCTCGGCTTCTCGGTCGTGGCAGACGAAGTGCGCAAGCTGGCCGAGCGCTCGTCACAGGCCACCAAGGAAATCTCCAAGCTGATCAACGAATCGACCAAACGCGTGGCGCAGGGCAGCGACGTCTCGCGTCAGGCGGGCGAAGCGTTCGAGAAGATCGTGGCGGGCGTGTCGCGCACCACGCAGGCGATCTCGGAAATTTCCTGCGCAGCCGAGGAGCAGCTCGTGGCCGCGCGCGAAGTGAGCGTGGCGATCCAGCACGTGGCCGAGGAAACCGAGCGCTCGGCGGGCGCGTGCGAGACGATCGCGCAAGCGACCACCGGTCTGAGCCAGGGCGCCGAGGAGCTCGATCGCACGGTATCGCGCTTCAGGGTGTAACGAAGGAGCGCGCGCGCCGCTGCGGGCTGCGTCCGCGAGCGGCGCGCCCGAGGGCGCCGTCCCCCCGCCCCCGGCCTGCCTCATTGCGTCATTGCCTCATTACCTCATTGCCCCGGCCACGCCCGACAGTCCCGCCGTGCGCGGCCGGCTCACCCGTCCGCCCGGAGGGCCCGCCATGGAAATCGAAGCCGACGTCGACCCCGGCACCCAGCAGGCGCTGTTGCGCGCCGTGCATCGCCACACCGGCATCTCGATGAACGAGAAGAAGTGGACGATGCTGCAAGGCCGCCTGCGTCCGCGCCTGCGCACGCTGTCACTGCGCTGCTACCGCGACTATCTCGCGCTGCTGGAGAACGCACCGGACGAAGTGCGCAATTTCGTGAATCTCGTCACGACGAATGAAACGGCGTTCTTCCGCACGCCGCGCGTCTGGGACTACTTCGCGCAGCACTACCTGCCGCGCTGGTATGCCGCGAACCCCGGGCGCAGCCTGCGCCTGTGGTCGGCGGCGGCGTCCTCCGGCGAGGAGCCGTATTCGGCGGCGATGATTTGCGAGGAATTTCGCGCGCGCCACCCGGGCTTCCAGTATCAGATCCACGCCACCGACATTTCGAGCCAGGTGCTCGCCTCGGCGGCGGCGGGGCGCTACGGCGGACGCAGCATCGACGGTCTGCGGCAGCAGCGCCCGGCCATGCTCGCGAAGTACTTCCGTGCCGACGCGGCCGGCTTCACGGTCGTGCCGGAGCTACGCGCCCACATCACGTTCGCCGAGCACAACCTGTACCAGCACATGGCGCGACGCGAGGCTTTCGATCTCGTCATGCTGCGCAACGTGCTGATCTATTTCGAGACTGCCGACCAGGAACGCGTGCTCGAGAACGTGCGCCGCACGCTCGCCCCCCACGGCGTGCTGATCGTCGGCGAATCGGAGTCGCTTGCGCGGCTCTCGACCGGCTATCGCTTCGAGCAGCCGCTCATCTACCGGAACCAGGGAGCACCGAATGGGGCCGTCGCATGACATCCAGGTATTGATGGGCGAGGTGCGCCTGGGGCGCGGCGGCGACGTGTTGCGCGCAACCCTCGGCTCCTGCGTGGGTATCGGCCTGATGTGGCGGGCGCGCGGCCTGTACGCGCTGGCGCACTGTCTGCTACCCGAGTCGCCGCAGCCGGTGCTCGCCATCGGCGCGAAGTACGTCACGCAGGCAGTGCCGTCGCTGCTCGCGCTCCTGAAGGCGACCGGTGCACGGCGCGGCGAGATCGAGGCCGTGATTGCCGGGGGCGGCAACATGATGCCGCACCAGCCGCCGGCGAGGCACGGGCTGATCGGCGAGGCCAATGCCAGAGTGGCGCAGGCGCTCGTCACCGCGGCGGGCATCCCGATCGTGCATATCGAAGTCGGCGGCGACGTCGGCCGCCAACTGACCATCGACTGCGCACGGCACGCATTTGCCGTGCGCACCATCGGCTGCAACGGCGGCGCGGCCGCCCCTCGCCGCCCGGCCCTCCGACTCGTGGGACGTGAATCATGAATGCTCGCACGCCAGGCTTTCCCTTCCTGCCGGTCTCCACGCGCGACGCCGTCGCCGGCACGGCCGTTCTGCCGCAGACGACGTCGCCCTATCACGCGTATCAAGGCGTCGGCGCGCCGGCAAAGGCAACGCCCGAGGCGCCCAAAGTGCCCAAAGTGCCCAAAGTGCCCAAAGTGCCCAAAGTGCCCACGATGCCCAGGACGGACGAGGCCGAAGTCTTCGGCTCGTTCCATCTCGGCGGCATTGAATTCGCACTGCCCATCGCCGCGCTGCAGGAAGTGGTGAACTATCCGTCGCGCGTCACGCCCGTGCCGCTCGCGCCGCCGTTCCTGCTCGGGCTGTTCAACCTGCGCGGCACGCTCATCCCCATCGTCGATCTGAAGCCGCTGCTGGCGATGACGGCCGACGCGCCCGCGGCGCACCACGACGCCGGCAAGATCGCCATCGTCGACGTCGATGGCGTGCGCGTGGGGCTGTGGTTCGACGCCACAGGCGAGCTCCTGCGCGTGCGCGCGTCGCAACGCACCAGCTTTCAGTACGGCACCTCGCATACGGCGCCACGGGTCATCGCGGGCGCGCTCAAGCTCGACGGCGGCGATCGCATTCTGCAAATCCTCGCGCCGGGCGCCCTCGTGCGCATCGAAAACATGCCGCAGTTGATCGCACGCCAGGCGCTCAGCGCGCCGCAGCGCCGCCAGCAACGTCAGCGCCTGCAGTGCGTGTCGTTCACCGTCGAGCGCTCGCGACTCGCGCTGCCGATGAGCGCGATTCGCGAAATCATCCGCGTGCCCGAGCTGCAGAATTCGGCGCTCGCGAGCGCGTTCTGCGTCGGCATGCTCAACCTCCGGGGCACGATCGTGCCGGTGATCGACTTCGCGCACTTCCTCGGCCTGCAGGCCGCCCGCCCGGATGCGGGCATCGCAGGCACGGCGTCCGACCCGCGCCGCATCCTGATCGTCAGGCAGGAGGACGTCCACTTCGGGCTGCTCGTGGACGCCGTGGACAGCATCGTCACGTACTTCGCCGATGAACTGCTCGCCGTGCCGTCCTTCAGCGCGTCGCATGCGCAGCTCTTCGCCGGCTGCATCGCGCGCGATCCGGCGGACGACATCGTGCTGCTCAACGCCGACGAACTCTTCACGCATTCACAGGTGCTCGAACTCACGCGCGGCCACCGCGAGCTGTATCGCGAGGCGCCCGCCACGCAGCACGCGAGCGCGAGCGAGGCGGCGGCGCGCATGGGCGCGAAGTCGTCGCGCGGCACGCGCCACGCTTACGTATCGTTCCGTTTGCAGCACATGCTCGCGGTGCGCCTCGATCAGTTGCGAGAGATCATTCACGACTCGCCCGACGTCATGCCGGCGCCGGGCGCGCCGCCCTTCGTGCGCGGCATCCTGAACCTGCGCCGCGAGCTGGTCACCATCGTCGATTTGCGCGCGCTCTACGGCATGCCGCCGCACGACGATGCGCAGGGGCGCAAGATCCTCGTAATCGAACACGGCAAGGACAAGTTTGGCCTGCTGGTCGACGCGATCGAGAACATCGTCACGCTCGACGACGCCGACAAGCTGCCAGTGCCGGCGCTGCTGCTCGGCCGTGCCACGCACGAGATGCGCCACGACATGCGTGAAGCCGTGGAGTTGCCGGCGGCCGGCGCTCAGGCGCGCACGGCGATGCTGCTGGACCTGCAGCCGCTCAGGCTACGGCTGGAGACCGCGCTGGCGCAGTGATGCGCCGGCGCCAAAGCCTTGCGGCGTCTCGGGGGGGCGGGGAGCGGCGCGCCGCGGGCGGGCGAAGTGATGGCGCGCGCCGTGGCTTATGCGCGAAGCCGGGACGGTGACAGCCCGGCTCAGACGGCTTCGTGGCGGTGGATGTCGTGCGTGACGAAGCCCGTGGTGTCGCTCGGCATGGCGAGCCAGTCGGGATGCGCGAGGGTGCGTCGCATGTCGTCGAGACCGCTCGACCAGTGATCGAGCATGGCAGCCAGCCCGAACTGGTAATCCTTGTAGTGGCCCTCGTATTCCTTGTTCCGGTAAATGAGCTGGATCACGTTGTAGCGTTTGCTGCACGCGATTTCCTGCGCCGCGTGGCACCACGGATCATGCGCGCGCACGTCGGCAGGCACGCGCTCGAGCACCTCGCGCAACACGCGGCGATAATGCTGCGCACGCTGCAAGTTGTCCGTGACGAGACGCGTGCGGCTCGAGAACTGGATGTCCTTTTGCCGGTCGGCCACGTCGTTCAGATTGTCCGGCAGCGGGCCGCGCGCACTCCACAGATCCACCTGGAACGCGATCGTGTCGCGCCGCGGCGAGGTGCCCAGCACCTCCGAGAGCGGGGTATTCGATACGAGACCGCCGTCCCAGAAATACTGCCCATCGATCTCCACGGCGGGAAAGCCCGGCGGCAGCGCACCGGACGCCATGAAGTGCTCCGGACGCAGGACCTCGCGCGTATTGTCGAAATAGACGAAGTTGCCGGTATGCACGTTGACCGCCCCGACGGATACGCGAATCTCGCGCGAGTTGATGCGATCGAAGTCGGCGAAGCGTTCGAGCGTGGCGCGCAGCGCGGTCGTGTCGTAATAGCTCGCGTGCGCGGGATCGCCCATGGCGGTGGGCAGCGGCTGCGGCCAGCGCGGTGTGAAGAAGCCCTTCTGCCCCTCGACCAACGCGCGCCAGGCCTGCCACGCGCTGTACGCAATACGCCCCGATTCCGGACCGTTGAGGATGGCTGCTTCGAACGGTGCGGGCAGCGGTGGGAACACGGCCGGCTCGCAGATCGTGCGCCAGAACGCTTCGAGCTGAGCCACGCGACGCTCGGGCGCATTGCCGGCGATGATGGCGGTATTGAGCGCACCGATCGAAATACCCGCGATCCAGTTCGGCTCGATGCCCGCTTCGTACAGACCCGCGTACACACCCGCCTGGTAGGCCCCGAGCGCGCCGCCGCCCTGCAACACGAGCGCCACCGTCTCGTAAGGCGGCAGTTCGATGGCCCGCTTGGGGACTTTCGGCGGATTGGCCGTCATGAACGTTCTCCTGAGGCTTGCAGACGCTGACCGGGTGCGACGGCGCGGGCGGCTCCCGCCCCCGCCTCGCGCGTCGGGAATTGGCCGGCTACTAATTGGCCGGTTACTGCATGAACCAGCCGTGGCTCACCACGAAGGACTGCCCCGTGAAGGCGGCCGACGGGAACGTGCACAGGAAGAGCGCGGTCTGCGCGACGTCGTCCACGGTGGTGAATACGCCGTCGACCGTGCCGCCGAGCATGACCTTCTTGATGACCTCGTCTTCCGAAATGCCGAGTTCCTTGGCCTGTTCGGGAATCTGTTTGTCGACGAGCGGTGTGCGCACGAAGCCCGGGCAGATGACGTGCGAGCGCACGTTGTGCTTCGCGCCCTCCTTGGCGAGCACGCGCGCGAGCCCGAGCAGCGCGTGCTTGGCCGCCACGTAGGCCGACTTCAGCGGCGAGGCCTCGTGCGAGTGCACCGAGCCCATGTAGATCACGATGCCGCCGCGATCGTCCTTGTACATGTGCTTGAGCGCCGCCTTCGTGGTGAGGAAGGCGCCGTCCACGTGAATGGCCTGCATCTTCTTCCAGTCGGCGAACGCGTAGTTCTCGATCGGATTGACGATCTGAATGCCCGCGTTCGAAATCAGAATGTCGATCGAACCGAACGTTTCGGCGACCTTGTCGATGCCGCCGTTCACGGCGTCTTCGTTCGTCACGTCCATCGCCACGCCGATCGCGCGCCCGCCCGCCGCCTTGATCTCTTCGGCCACGGCGTCGGCGCCCTGCTGGTTCAGATCGGCAATGGCGACTGCCGCGCCGGCACGCGCGAGCGTGAGCGCGATTTCCTTGCCGATGCCGCTCGCCGCCCCGGTGACCACGGCGACCTTTCCATCCAACTGATTCACTGACTGGCTCATTTGCACACTCCCGATTCGTCAAAATGGCGGGTCATGCGGTGCTGGGCGCACCGGCATGGCTCGTCGGATATACAGCGTTCACCACGTTCGCTTGATCGCGTCCAAACGGAAAAGGCGCCTTGCGGCGCCTTTTCCTGCATTACCGCGCGATCGGCTTGTAGCGGATTCGCTTCGGCTTTGCTGCCTCCTCGCCGAGGCGCTTCTTCTTGTCGGCCTCGTACTCCTGATAGTTGCCCGGGAAGAACTCGACGTGCGAGTCGCCCTCGAAAGCCAGAATATGCGTGGCGATGCGATCGAGGAACCAGCGGTCGTGCGAGATCACCAGCACGCAGCCGGCGAATTCGAGCAAGGCGTCTTCCAGCGCGCGCAGCGTCTCGACGTCCAGGTCGTTCGACGGTTCATCGAGCAGCAGCACGTTGCCACCGGAGATCAGGGTCTTGGCCATGTGCAGACGGCCGCGCTCGCCGCCCGAGAGCGAGCCGACCTGCTTCTGCTGGTCCGAGCCCTTGAAGTTGAAGCGGCCGATGTAGGCGCGCGACGGCGTTTCGTACTTGCCCACGGTAAGCACATCGGCGCCGCCCGAAATCTCCTCGAACACGGTCTTGTTGCCGTCGAGCGCGTCGCGGCTCTGATCGACGTAGGCCATCTTCACGGTCGGCCCGATCTTGATCTCGCCGCTGTCCGGCTGCTCGCGGCCCGTGAGCATCTTGAACAGGGTCGATTTACCGGCGCCGTTCGGGCCGATGATGCCGACGATGGCGCCCGGCGGCACCGTGAAGCTCAGATCGTCGATCAGCAGACGGTCGCCGAAGGCCTTCGAGACGTTCCTGAATTCGATCACCTCGTTGCCCAGGCGCTCACCCACGGGGATGAAGATTTCCTGGGTCTCGTTGCGCTTCTGGTATTCCTGATTGTTCAGCTCGTCGAAGCGGGCCAGACGCGCCTTCGACTTCGCCTGACGGCCCTTCGGGTTCTGGCGCACCCACTCCAGTTCCTTCTTGAGCGCCTTCTGACGGGCCGACTCGCTCGCCTCTTCCTGCTTCAGGCGCTGCTCCTTCTGGTCGAGCCACGAGCTGTAGTTGCCCTTCCAGGGAATGCCGTGACCGCGGTCGAGTTCGAGAATCCACTCGGCGGCATTGTCGAGGAAGTAACGGTCGTGGGTCACGGCCACCACGGTGCCCGGAAAGCGCGTGAGGAACTGTTCGAGCCAGTCGACCGATTCGGCGTCCAGGTGGTTGGTCGGCTCGTCGAGCAGCAGCATGTCGGGCTTGGAGAGCAGCAAACGCGCGAGCGCCACGCGGCGCTTCTCGCCGCCCGAGAGCACGCCGATCCTGGCGTCCCACGGCGGCAGGCGCAGCGCGTCGGCGGCAACTTCCAGCGTCTGCTCGATATTGTTGCCGTCGCTCGCGGCAAGAATCGCTTCGTACTTGGCCTGCTCGGCGGCGAGAGCGTCGAAGTCGGCGTCAGGCTCGGCGTATGCGGCATAGATTTCGTCGAGCTTCGCGCGTGCCTGCATCACCTCGCCCATGCCGCCTTCCACGGCCTCGCGCACTGTCTGCTCCGGGTCGAGCTGCGGCTCCTGCGGCAGATAACCGATGTTCAGGTTTGCCATCGGGATCGCTTCGCCCTCGATCTCCTTGTCGACGCCCGCCATGATCCTGAGCAGCGTCGATTTGCCCGAGCCGTTCAGGCCCAGCACGCCGATCTTGGCGCCCGGGAAGAACGACAGGGAGATGTCCTTGAGGATATGACGCTTGGGCGGCACGATCTTGCCCACGCGGTTCATGCTGAATACGTACTGTGCCATTCGGCTTTCCTGATTCTGAAACGGTTGTGACGGCTCTCGGGCGAGCGCCAGATAGCGGCAAGTTTAACAAAGGGCGACACGCACGGCATCGGGCGCGTCGATCACGAGTTCGCCGCGCGCGTAGGCGCAGCAAGGCAACAGCCAGCCCTCGGCCTTCTCCTCGCGCGACATGCCCGGCCACTCGATGCGGTACGTTACCGGCGCCGGTGCGCCGCCCGTCTGCGCCCGGCACAGACAGGCCCGGCACGTGCCGTTGCGGCACAGGCTCGGCAGCCTGACGCCCGCCGCCTGCGCGGCGAGCAGAATCGGCACGTCGGGCGGCGCATCGAATTGCCAGCCCGACGGCGCAAGCGTGATGCGGCATGCAGGCGCGCCTGGCGCACGAGTGTCGCGCGCGGCGTCGGCGCACGGTTCGGAGACGTTGGCGGAGTCGGGGGGCGGACGGTTCAAGGCAAAGGCGCTCGGTGGGCGTCGAAACGGTGCACGGCGCATCTTGCGCCAACGCGCTACCATAACCCGTTCCCCGACCTTTTGTCGCCTCGGCGGGCGCGTCGCGGGCATCGAGGTCCGTCGCCCGGCAATGCCCGGCCGCCCCTTCGCTCCGTGCCCGCCGTGCGCTGCGATCTCCATTACGGTCCGCCCATGTCCGCCGCCCCCGAAACTACGCCTGCACACGCGCCCGCCAGTAAGCCCAACGGCAAGCCCGCCAATGTGGCCGCCAATGTGGCCGCCAATATGACCGTCAACGCGCCGTCATCGGAGGCCGCGGCTGCGGGACAGCCTGCTGGATCCACCGGGCCCACCGGCCTCATCGACACGTCCGGCCTGGAAGCCGCGCTGCACGCGTTTGCCGATGCGCGCGATTGGCACCGCCATCACACGCCGAAGAACCTTGCGATGGCGTTGTCGGTCGAAGTCGCCGAACTGGTCGAAATCTTCCAGTGGCACACCGAGGCCGAAGCGAAGGCCGTCATGCAGACGAGCGAAGCGCGACACGTGGAGCAGGAACTGGCCGATATCGCCATGTATCTCGTGCGGCTCGCCTCGGTACTCGGTGTCGACCTGAATCGCGCCGTACACGAGAAACTCGTCATGAACGCCGAAAAGTATCCGGTGCCGCCGGCCTGACCCACACCTTGCAATGTCGCCCCGCGCCCCCATACCAGGCGTACCGGGCGTACCGGGCGTATCGGGCATACCGGCCATACCGGGCATTACGGTTGCGCGCGTCCCAAGGCGATTCCCTCGAATGTCGAAGAGATTCATGTCCATGTCGCAGTCCTCTCCAGGCTCTCGGGCCTCTCAGGCGTCCCCGCCCCCCACGGCGCCCACGGCGTCGCCGTCACCGCCTGGCGCGGCGCACGCGCACGGCAAGCCGTCGCGACGCACGCTGCCCGCGCGGCCGCGCTGGCTCATGCTCGCCATCATCGCGCTGCTGCACGCCTACATCGGCTGGCGCCTGCTCACGCCCCTGCCGGTCGCCCCCGGCTGGAAGGTGCTCGGCGCGGCGTGGCTCGTGGCGTCGACGGTGCTCATCCCCCTGGGCCTCATGAGCCGCGCCATCCAGCGCGAGCCGCTTGCGACGCTGCTGACCTGGGCCGGCATGACGGCCATCGGCATCTTCTCGTCGCTGTTCGTACTCACGGTCCTGCGCGACGTGGTGCTCGGCGTGGCGCTGGCGGTCTCCGGGGCCGACGCCCAACTCGCCACGCGCTCGGCCATCATCGTGCTGGTGCTCACCGCCGTGTCGACCCTGCTCGGCTTCTACAACGCGCGGCGCCTCGCCCGCGTGGTCGAGATCGACGTGCCCATCGCCGACCTGCCGCCCGCACTCAAAGGCTTCACCATCGTGCAGTTGAGCGACATTCACGTGAGCTCGACGATCCGGCGCCGGTACATCGAAGCGATCGTCGAGGCCGCGAACGAACTCAAGCCCGACCTGGTGGCCATCACCGGCGATCTGGTCGACGGCGGCGTGCCCGCGCTGCGCGAGCACATTGCGCCGCTCGCCCGGCTCACGTCGCGCCACGGAACCTATGTCTGCACCGGCAACCACGAGTACTACTCGGGCGCGCCGGCGTGGGTCGAAGAATTGCGCCGACTCGGCCTCACCGTGCTGGAAAACGAGCATGTGGTGCTCGACCACGAGGGCGCGGCGCTGACCATTGCCGGCGTGACGGATTTCACCGCGCATCACTTCGACCCGGCAAAGCGCAGCGACCCCATGGCCGCCGCGGCGGGCTCGCCCGAAGGCGTCCCGCGCGTATTGCTCGCACACCAGCCGCGCAGCGCGCCCGCGGCCCAGGAAGCCGGCTTCGATCTGCAACTCTCCGGTCACACGCATGGCGGACAATTCTGGCCGTGGATGTACTTCGTGCCGCTGCAACAGCCCTTCGTGCATGGCCTGCATCGGCTGGGGCGGCTGGCCGTGTACGTGAGCCGCGGCACCGGTTACTGGGGCCCGCCCAAGCGCTTCGGCGCGCCCTCGGAGATCACGCGGATCCGGCTGGTTCCGGGCAACGCCTGAGCCCGGGCCCGGTCTGCGCGGCATCCGCCTTCGTGCCTTCGCGCCTTCCCCGGCGCCGCCGCGCTGCCCGGGCGAGCGGCATTCGATGACGCTACAATCGCCCTTGCCTGAATGTCCCATGCTGCTGCCGTCATGAAGTCACTGCCACCCGCCTCTTCGCTCGAAACCGTTGCCGTGCGTCTGCGCGGCAAGATCACGGGCGTCGGCTACCGTCAGGCGGCCGTGCGCGAGGGTCACCTGATCGGCGTGCGCGGCTGGGTGCAGGCGCTGCCCGAGGGCGACATCGTCGCCATGGTGCAGGGCACGCCCGACCAGGTCGACAAAATGCTGGAGTGGATGCGGCATGGCCCGCCCGGTGCACGCGTGACCGACTTCGAGAGCGAAGTCGAGTACACGAGCCGGCGTTTCGACCGTTTCGAACAGCTCTGACATGACGCGCCCCGCCACGCTTCGCACACGCCTTGCCATCGACGATGACGCGCCGCGCATCGTGACGCTGCTCTCGCAGCTCGGCTACGACACGCCGTTGGAGATCGTCCGGCGCAATATCGCGCTGTCGGCGGCGCAGGGCGACGACGCCGCGTTCGTCGCGCTCGACGCCGACGGGCAGATTGTGGGATGCATCGGGTTGCACGCGCTCACCATGTTCCATCTGGCGGGGCGGCTAGGGCGCATTACGGCGCTGGTGGTGGAAGAAAATGTGCGGGGCTCGGGCGTGGGGCACGCGCTGATGGCGGCCGCGCACGCGTGGTTCCGCGAGCGGGGGTGCGAGAAATTCGAAGTGACGAGCAGCGACCATCGGGTCGCCGCGCATCGCTTCTATGCGCGCCATGGCTACGCCCGCGACGGGCAGCGGCTGGCGCGTCAGAGTCAGACGACGTCGCTGACCTAGTTCTTGTGACGGTAGTTGATGCGGCCCTTGCTCAGGTCGTAGGGCGACATCTCCAGCGTCACGCGGTCACCCGCGAGAATGCGGATGCGGTTCTTCTGCATGCGGCCGCTCGCATATGCCACCACTTCCACGCCGTTCTCGAGCGTGACGCGAAAGCGATTGTCCGGCAACACATCCGAAACGTGTCCGCTGAATTCGATCAGTTCTTCCTTGGCCAATATCGTGTCCTCTTTTGGGCGCCGCTCGCGAGGGGCGCGGCACCGGTGTTACAGAAGGTTCGTTCGCCAATACCTTCGCCGCACCCCGGTGCTTGGCGGGGTGCACATCGAACGCCAAAAGGAGCCTACCCGGCGGACCGGCCATGTCGGACATGGCGGCGCACCGAAACGCGGCGATGGTTCGAAGGAGCAAGGCACATTGCGGCAGTGCCGCAATGACGAGCAGTGCGTGTCGGGAGGGCGAAGACCGTGCGGTCCGCGTCATCGGCACAGCGAGTGGTCCGGCCCGCGGGACATGGCTGTCAGCGGCGCCGATAAAGCATTTCGCGATCGTCAGGCGATGATCGGCGAATTTTCGCCGATTCCGCAAGCATACGCCTTTCTGCGTCGCCCGTGGGAAAAATGTGCTGCCGGCAGGCCATGCCGGGGGCTTTCCGAGGCAATTTGTGGCGCATTGCATCATGGCGAGCACCGAGGGACCATTTCGCGCCCCGGGGCGTCCGGTCGACTCGGTGAGAACGCGAGCATGACGCGCGGCGCGCCCTCAACTATGCTGTAAGTACCCGTAGCCCGCAGGAGGATTGATCATGAAAACAGTCGCTCAGATCCTGAAGTCCAAATCGGTGAACACGGTGTACAAGGTGCGCCCGTCCGATTCGGTGCTCGACGCCCTGACGCTGATGGCTGAAGCGCGCATCGGTGCGGTGCTCGTGAGCGAAGACGACCGCACGATCGTGGGCATCTTCACCGAGCGCGACTATGCGCGCAAAGTGGCGCTCATGGGACGCACATCGGTCAACACCCCGGTGCGCGACGTCATGACCTCGGCAGTGCGCTACGTGAGCCCCGATCAGACGAACGAGGAATGCATGTCGCTGATGACGGAGCATCGCATCCGCCACCTGCCCGTCATGAAGGACGGCGAACTCGTGGGCCTGCTCTCGATCGGCGACCTCGTCAAGGCGATCATCTCCGAGCAGCAGTTCACCATCGACCAGCTCGAGAACTACATCATGGGAGGCGCCGCCGCCATGGCGGGCCGCTCGCCTTCGCGGCCGAGCTGACGCCGGAAAGGCCGGAAAGCCCGGAAAGCCGGGCCGGTCCGGGCCGACCGCTCGCGAACCCGTCGGCGGCGCAATCAGGGGGCACGGCGCTTCACACGAAGCGCCGTTTTTTCCGGAGCGAGCGAGCAAATCGTCGACGGACGGGCCACGGCCCGGCCCACAACGAAAAACGGCCGCCATGACGGCGGCCGTGTCATTCTGCCCGTGGCCCCGCAGAACGTCAGAAGTCCTCGGCGTCGACGTCGTAGTTCGACGGCTCCCAGCGAATCGCGAGCAGCGCCAGCAGACCGATGGCCGGTGCGACGGCGATCACCCAGAACACCTTCGTCGAGAGCGCGGCGGCCAGCACCGGAAACAGGAACAGCGAAACCGTCGAGCTGGCGCGCATGAGCGTCTGGTTGAAGCCGACGCCCACGCCACGCAACGACGTCGGATAGCTCAGCGACGCGAACGTCATCGAATGCGCGCCCGGACCGAAGCCCTGCCCCAGCAGGAACAGCGCAAGGAAGCCTAGCGCCCAGGCCACCTGGACACCCCCCGCGGGCTTGCCCACAAGCGCCAGGCCGACGAGCGCCGTCAGTTGAAACGCGTAGCCGACCACCGTGAGTTTCCAGGCCCCCACCTTCGGCACCAGGCGCACGCCCAGCAGGCCGCCGGTGAATGCGAACAGCAGATTGAGCGCGAGCGACGTCAGGATCGTCGTGAGCATCGATTGGGCAAGGAAGCTGGCGATGATCACAGGCAGCCCGAACGCCACCGCGTTATAGGCGAACGACGACGCCACGGCGATGATCGTCGCGAGCGTGGTACGACGCAGGTACACCCCCTTGAGCAGGGCACCGTAGTTGCTCCACGACGCGGGACGCTTCGGCGCGGCGCGCTCGGCATCCGGTGCCACCACGGCGTCGATCCCGTACGAGCGCTTCAGAATCTTCGCCGCGCCGTCGAGATCGCCCTGGTTAGCCGCCCACACCGGCGACTCGCTCATATAACGGCTGCGCACGGCGATGATCGCCAGTGCGGGAATTGCCCCGAAGCCCAGGATGATGCGCCACAGCAGCGCACTGTGCGACGACGGCAGCGCCGAGTAGCACAGCAGCACCAGCAGGTACGACGCGCAGATCGCCGCGTACCACGTCGGGCACCACATCGCGACCCTCGCAGCCTTGTTCCCCCGCCCCTTGAGCTTGGAAAACTCGGCGAGGAATGCCATGGCCACCGGCAAATCGATACCGACGCCCAACCCCATCACGAAACGCGCGCCAGCAAGTACATACTCGTTGGGGGCGAGCGCACAGGCGATGGCTGCAATCACGAAGCACAGCATGTCGGCCATGAACACCCGGTAGCGGCCGATACGGTCGGTCAGGAACCCGCCAAGGAACGCCCCGACAATCGCACCGAATGTGATCGCGGACGCCACCATGCCAGTGCCCGCCGGGGTGAGATTGAACTCGCGTGTCACGTCCTTGAGGCCGAAGGCGAGTGCGCCGAGGTCGTAGGCATCGAGGAACACACCGCCCAGTGCGATGGCCACGATCCATCGGGCGTTCGACACGCGGGCGCCGCCCTCGTTGACGAGTCGGGCAACGTCGGCCGCCGAGCGGATGACGGCGGAGCCGGCGGAGCCAGCGGACGCGGCCGACGCCGCGGAGCCAGCGTGCACAGACGCGGCGGAAGACAGGGAAACGTCAACGGACATGAAACGGAACGGAAAAATGCGTGAGTGGGAGCGACAAGGCCCGTGGGGCAGCCGTCGCCAAAGGTCGCGATGTTACCGCTTGGTACCGCCTCATCCAAGTGATTTCTGGTTATATGCTTAGATGATTCCCGCGCGAGACGATCAATATCCGGGCGATTACTTCATAAACACTCGATATTTTTCGGAAATTTGAGAGGATTCCACTTTGGGATTAAGCATTTACAGAGCATGCCCCCTCGTCTTGCCTGATGGGAATATCATCGGGGAGCCCTTTGCAGGCTTTGCAGGGGAATCGTGGCAGCCTCGCGCGCACCAACGCCTTTCGACGCGATGCCGAGCCTGACCTCGGCGCCGGCGGCGTGCGCCACGCCGCGTCATTACAAACGCTTACCTTTTCTTACAGCATAAAGATCGGCGGAACCCTACATTCCGCGTCGTGGTCGCAACAGATGTGCCACATTGTGCGCAACGTCACGCTCGATCTGCGGTGACGCCGCATTTACCTCACGCTCACGAGGACGATCCAAAATGAACATCAAAGCACTTACGGGAATCAGCGCGGCCCTGGGCGCCGTCATGCTCGCCGGTTGCGTGGCTCCGGGCCAGCAATATGGCGGCTACCAGCAGCCGGGATACCAACAGGGATACCAGCAACCGGGCTACCAGCAGGGCTATCAGCCGGGTTACCAGCAAGGCTATCAGCAGGGATACCAGCAGCCGCAGCAGCAGGGAGCGCTCTACGGAACGGTCCAGTCGATCGAACAACTGAACGGCGCCAATAACAGCCCGAACATTCTCGGTACGGTCCTCGGCGGTGCCGCGGGCGGGCTGCTCGGCAACACGATGGGCGGCGGACGCGGACGCACCGCCACCACCATTGCCGGCGCGGTCATCGGCGGCATCGCGGGCAACCGCATCGAGAACAGCATGGGTGAGCCGAACGTGCTCTATCGCATCACCGTGCGTCTGGACGACGGCCGCGTCGCCACGGTCACGCAGGCGCCGCCGCTGCGCGTGCAGCAGGGTCAGCGCTGTGCCGTGGCGAACGACACGGTGTATCCGTACTGAGCATCGCGCCGTCGACGCACGGCGAAACGAATCGAAACGCCCGCCGGTTGCCCTCCGGCGGGCGTTTTGTTTTCCGGGTCGCCTCACCGCACGCCTCCCCTGCTTGTCGGTGCCTGTCGGGATGGCTCGACCCCGACCATTTGACCAGACGAAATAGCCGCGACACATGGGTGTGCCAAGCACCGCAAGGGCGCTTTATGGTGTCACGCACTTATGCTACGCTTCGCGTCCATTACGTTGCGCCAGACGACACCGCCGTCATCGCCCATTTCACCTCGCGCGCAAACGCGCCATCGCACCGGAAATGCCCGCGTCTTTTGCAACTTCCATGCTGCGAAACATGCAATGCCGGTCGCTTCCCTCACCGCGGCCCGACGGGCCTGGATTTACCGCGCGACCATGCACGTTTTTGGGGGACGTTATTGGGACGGCCGTACTTTAGAGTTCGTCGCCTAAGCAAGTCGACAAGAACTTGCCGCGCAATTTCACGCTGTATCCCGCATCGGATCCGGCGTTTTGCGTTCTCGACCGCTTCGGAATCCTGTGATTTGGAATCCTGACCGAGCCGCGTCGACAGCGCGCAATCGCGACAACGCCGGGAACACGGACGCGTCGTGTCGGGGAACGCGCAATCGCCACGATTGCCCGTTGCACGTCATTCACGCACCCGTCTTCGGCACAGCATGTGCATCACCCGCACTCGTGGTCATCTATCGCGCGGGCGCGGCATCCGATCGTACTGGCCGCACGCCAGCGCTAATCCGACGATCGATCGACCTGCTGTCCCCATGACGAGCGGTGGATCGTGGAACGCAAATTGCACTCATGCCAATGGTTTCGACTGGACAACACGACGCATCGACAACGCACCATGGTCAAACGGTCATGGACCTCGGGGGGACCGCACCGGTGATCGCACGGCCTGTACGAGCGATGGCTCACCTGCTGCTCGCCGCCGCGGTGGCGATCGGCACGGTCGGGGTCGCAGCGGCCCCGACGGCCGCGCAGGCCCAGTCGACGACATCGTTGTCCCTGGCTTCGCCGCAGTCGGCCATCCCGGACATCGCGTTGTACTACGGCGACGATATTCCTGTCGACGCGCTTCAGGCATTCGACTGGGTCGTGATCGATCCGGCACAGGCATCGTTGCCCGACGCCTCGATCGCTCCCCGCACCCAGTGGTTCGCGCGTGCCGACGCGCGCGACACGACGCAAACGCCCGACGCCTTCGTCGACGCGCGTATCGCGCCGCTGTGGCAAAAAGGCTTTCGCAACTTCCTGATCGACGACGGCGCACCGCTCACCGGCGACGCCGAGAGCGATGCACGCATCGTCGCGCGCGTACAAGGCATTCATGCACGCTACCCGGACGCCCGGCTCGTGCTGAGGAATCACCTGAACGCGGCGACCTCGCTCGCCCCCGCGCTGGCCGGCGTGCTGGCCGACGGGCTGTATCGCCGTTACGACGCGGCGGCGATGATCTTCGTCGACACCCCCGCCAACGTGCAGGCGGCGGCGTTCGCGCAGCTCGACGCGTTGCGCAACCAGGCGCATCTGCCGACGTTCGCCATGGACTATTGCGAGAGCGCCGACCTCGCCTGCCGTCGCACCACCGCGCGCTCGCTCGATCAGAAAGGCGTGCGTGCCTTCGTCACGGATCCCGACGTGCAAACCGTCGGCGTTGGCCGTATCGAAGTGATGCCGCGCAAGATCCTCATGGTGCAGACGCCGGGCGACGGCGAGCCGATCGACCTGACCACCGGTGCGCGCGACATTTCGATGCCGCTGAACTACCTCGGCTACGACGTCCAGTACGTCAATGCCAACAGCGGCCAGATGCCGGCGAACGTGCGCACCGACCGGTATGCGGGCATCGTCGTGTCGATCGACCGCAACGTGAACAACGCCGGTGCCTGGCGCCGCTGGTTGCTCGCCCGCATCCGCGAAGGCATGCGTGTGGCGGTGATCGGCCAGTTCGGCTTCCCCATCGACCAGCAGACGGCGCAGGTGCTCGGACTGGAACGCGTGGCGGGCACCGTGCCGGGCGCCGTCGAGCCCCGGGTGGTGAGCAAGTCGCCGATGATCGGCTTCGAGATCATGCCGACGCCGGACGTACGCGACGCCCTTGGCGTTCGTGTCGGCCCGAAGGGCGAGCCGCTGCTTCGCCTCAAGGCCGGCGACTACACCTACGACATGGCCGGCATGCTGCCGTGGGGCGGTTACTCCCTCAACCCGTACGGTGTGACGTCGCTCGCGGGCATCGAACAGGAACGCTGGGCGATCCAGCCCATCGACTTCCTGCGCCAGGCACTCGCGCTGCCGCAGATGCCCGTGCCCGACGTGACGACCGAAAACGGGCGCCGTCTGATGTTCGCGCACGTCGACGGCGACGGCTTCGCGTCGCGCGCGGAGTTCCCCGGCGTCGATTACGGTTCGATGGCGCTGTACGAGCAGATCTTCTCGAAATACCTCGTGCCCACCACGCTGTCGGTGATCGAGGGGGAAGTCGGACCCACGGGCCTGTACCCGAAGATCTCGCCGCGCCTGGAAGAGATCGCGCGCAAGATGTTCGCGCTGCCCAACGTCGAGATCGGCACGCATACCTACTCCCACCCGTTCAACCTCGAACAGATCAATCAGAAGACCGGCGAGCGCATCTACGGCAAGGCCAACAAGGAATGGGGCGGCGACGACGCCTTCTCGCTCGACATTCCCAACTACCGGTTCAACCTCGACCGCGAGATCCAGGGATCGATCGATTACATCAACCAGCGGCTGGCGCCTCCCGGAAAGAAGGTGGTGGTGCTCCAGTGGCCCGGCGACGCCCAGGCGCCGGCCATCGCCATTCGCAAGGCGTGGAAGGCGGGCGTGCTGTCAATCAATGGCGGCGATACGATCATCACGAAGACGAACAACAGCTGGACCAACATCGCGCCGTACGGCGTGGCGAAGGGCCTGCTGCCCACGGAATTCCAGGTGTACGCGGCGGTGATGGACGAGAACGTCTACACGAACGACTGGCTCGGCCCGTATTACGGCTACACGCGCGTGCTCGAGACCTTCGAGATGACCGACAAGCCGATCCGTTTCAAGGCCGTCAACCTCTACTACCACATGTACTCGGGCACGAAGGTCGCCTCGCTCAACGCATTGAAGGACGTCTACAACGCCGTGCTCCGGCAACCGGTCTTCCCGATCTTCACCACTGAATACATTCGGCGCGTGCTGGATTGGCGTCGCGTCGCGGTTGCTCGCGAAGTGACGGCAGACGGTGCCCCCGTGCGCTGGCGCGTTCGCAGCGGCGCGGATCTGCGCGAAATGCGCTGGCCGGGCGAAGGCGTGCCCGTCATGGGCACGTCCGAGGACATCGCAGGCTATCTGCCGGGTCCGGGCGGTCTCTACATCCACATGGGCGGCGACACGGCCGAATTCTCGATCGGCGCGAAGGGCGCCGACCGTACGCCCTACATCAGCGAGGCGGCCGGATTCGTGCGCGACTTCAAGCGCACGGGCCGCAACCTGTCGTTCCGGTTCGGCGGGTACTACAAGCCGTTCGTGAGCGTCGCCAATGCCGCGGGGTGCCGCCTGAGCGTCGACGGCGTGACGAAGGGTCGTGCCGATGGCGCCGGCCGCCTGCGCGTCGATGTCTCGGGCGTTGCCGAGAAGCCTGTCACCATGCATGTCATCGGGGTGGAATGTGACTGACGCAACGCGACCCAACGACCGTGCGCTCGACAGCGCCGCCGCTTCCCGGCCGGTCGAGAAGCGAGAGCGCCTGAGCCCGCCGTGGCTGACGGCAGCCATCGGCGCCGGCGTCGTGCTCGCGCTCGGCGCGGCGCATCCGAGCGATGAGGAGCAAACGCGTTCGGTGGCATCGCAACC
This sequence comes from Pandoraea sp. CB10b_02, assembly GCF_002216225.1. Classification (NCBI taxonomy): domain Bacteria; kingdom Pseudomonadati; phylum Pseudomonadota; class Betaproteobacteria; order Burkholderiales; family Burkholderiaceae; genus Pandoraea; species Pandoraea sp. CB10b_02. Next base: position 24,402 of record NZ_NJGW02000020.1, on the reverse strand, counting down.
GCCGAGCGAGCTCTCCGTCGCCTATCTCGAAGCCTGGCTGCGCATCGAGCCCGACGCACCGCGCTATCTCGACCTGCTCGGCCAGCAGTATCTCGGCCTCGGCCGCTGGGACGATGCCACGCGCGTGGCGGACAAGCTGCGCGCCATGCCCGACGAACAGAATCGCCGTCGCGGCATCCTGCTCTCCCTGGCCGCCGCCGAGCAACGCGCCTACGACGTACCGGCCGACGATCCGGGCCGCGCCGAGCGCATGGCGCAGTACGTGGAACTGCTCGACGCCACGTCGCAATATCAATGGGACGTGCCGACGCTGCGCATGCTCGCCGAGAAGGCCCGTCTGGCGGGCGCGACCGAATTGATGTTGCGCGACTACCGCCTGCTGGCGGCAGCCGACGCCGCCAATGCCGCGCAATGGCAGGAAAAGCTCGCCAACGCCGCGCTGTCCCAGTCCGCCTACGATGACGCCGCGAACGCCTATTTCGCCGCGCAGGCCGTGGCCCGCACCCGCGATGACCGTCGGCGGCTGTTCCTCGCCGGCATGCGGGTGCTCGTCTCCGCGAATCAGGTGGCGCGCGCCTGCACCGAAGGGGAAAAGCGCATCGGCGATCTGTCCAACGATCCTGTTACGCTGCGCTATCTGCTCGACGTGGCCCGTCAGGCGGGCCGAACCGACCTGATGACGACGTACGCCCGCGCACTCACCAAGCTCTCGAGCCTCACGCCGACGTCGCATGGCGCAACCCTCCGCCTTGCGGGCTGGCTGCCCGGCGTGGGCGCAGATGGCCGCGGTCTCGACGGCGCCGCGCCCGCACGTTTTCGCTACCTCGATGGACCGGCGGGCGTGCGTGCACTGCACCGGTCGAACGGCCCACGCATCATCCGGGTGGCTGACGTGGGTCTGGCCCGAGGCGCGAGTGCCGCCGATGCCGCGCCGTCCTCGCAACCGGCGCAGGCCGACCCGAAAGCCAGGCTCGCCATCCCGGGCAGTCCCGACTGGGACTCGCCCTCGCGACCCGCCGCCGGGGGCACCGACGCCAACGGCGTGAACGCCAGCGATTACGACCTGGCGTTCAAGGCGTTCGTCGAAGCGCGTCAGCTCGACGACGCCGAGAAGCTCGCGCAGCAGGCCTTGCAACGCAAGCTCGACCCGCTCGTCTGGACGCGCCGTCTCGCTCAGGTCGCGCAGTGGAACGGGCACGCGCCGCTGGCACTGGCCTACTGGCTCAAGTACGCGGAATCCACGGGCAACGCGCAGGCGTGGGAAAACGTCTACCAGCTCGCCCCCCAACTCAACGACGACCACGCCTATCTGGCGGCCCAGATTTTCGAGGCGGACCGCCAGCCGGACAACCTCAAGCTCAAGGACGATATCGTCAACACGTACGAGCGGCTCGGGCGTCCGGAAGAAGGGCTCGCCTATCTCAAGCGCCATGCCACGGGCAGCCAGCGTCGCGCCCTGCTCGAGCGCGAAGGCGACGTCGCGCAGCGCATCGGCCAGGACGCCGAAGCCCTCGCCACGTTCCAGACGTTGCAAAAGGAGTTCGGCCCGTCGTCCCAGTATGCGCTGCGCATTTCCAGCCTGCTTTACCAGAAAGGGCATCTCGCGCAGGCACTGGCCGAGCTGCGCAGCGTGCGCGACGTCGCGGGCACCTTGCCCGCCGACGCCGGCTACTGGCGCACGTCCGCCGAGGTCGCGCGTCTCACGCAAAGCGACGAGGACGCCAACTTCGCGTATCGACAGCTGTTGCGCACCGGCAAGGCCGAGGCGCTCGACTTCAACGCGATGACGTACTTCTACCAGGGCTATCCGCTCGACGCCGGCCGCACGGCGGAAGCGGAGTTCCGGCAGAACGATTCGGACCTCGCGCTGCAGGCGGCGATTTACTTCTATACGCAGGCGCGGGCCTACGACCGCGTGCAGGCATTGCTCGACGGCCTCGATGCGCAACAGCGCGACAAGTTCGCAAAATCCGGCGACCTGCTCGCCACGCGCGCCGTCTATTTCCAGCAGATCCAGCGCTGGGACGCGGCGCTGGCCGATCTGCGCGTCGCCTCGAAATTGGACAACGCCGGCGACGAAGTCCGCGTGGCCTACCTGTGGGCGCTGGTCGACTACGGCAGCGACGACGAGCTTCGCACGGTCCTGCACGACTACCGTCCCATGGTCGCCGACAACGCCAGCTACTGGGGCGCCTACGGTGCGGGGTTGCTGCGCCTGGGCAATCCTCGCGAGGCGCTGACCTATCTGCGCCAGCAGGCCGCGCTCTCCGACGACGATCCGCTCTGGATGCTGTCGCTCGCCGACGCGGAAGAGGCCGCCGGCGACGCCGGCACGGCCTGGAAGATTCGCCAGGGCGCCTGGAAGGATCTTCAGGCCCGCGCGGAATCGGGGCAGTTGCGTTTCGCGTCGCGCCGCCGCCAGGGCGCCGTGGTGCAACGTCTGGCAGCGCTCACGTCCGACAACGACGGCGTGCTCGAAGCCCAGGCCGCCCGCGTCACGCTGGCGCAGGTGTTCTCGAACGCGGACACGTCGCGTCAGTTGCTCGTCAACCTCCTGCGCGAGGATCGACGCTCCGCCGACAGCGCCAAGGTCGCCGACTCGCTGCTCGGCGACTCGGCCGAGCTGGCCCCGCTCAAGCCCGCGACCGACAACCCCGGGCAGCGCGATCCGTCGTTGATGTCGCGTCAGGCCGTCATCAGCGCGACCACGCGCGACGTCGGGCTCGCCTGGGCACTCTCCGGCGAGGATTTCGATCTCGCGCGCGCATGGCTGGCGCGCGAGTATACGAACCGGCTCCTGCGCCCGGCCGATGCCGAGATCGCGCTCGCGCTGGAGAACAACGATCGCGACAAGATGGCGCAATTGCTCGATCGCCGTCAGGGCCGCATGCCCATCGAGAACGAAATCGAGGCCAACGAGCGGCTCGGCCGCGCACCGCAGGCGCAAACGCTCGCCTGGCGCGCCGCCGACGGCGCCCCGAACAACGACGCCGTTCACACGACGTTTACCGACACGATCCTGCGCGACCGTTCCAACGCCGGCTTCGATCTCTTCTATTCCCGTCAGGCGCCGCTGAGCTACCTTGAGAGTTCGCTGATCGGCAGCCTCAACCTCACGAGCCGGATCGGCGTGACGCTCGAGGCCATTCAGCGCAACCAGCGAACCGTCGATACCTCGCAGCTGGCCTGGGTGCCCGCGCACGACCGGATATTCAACTTCACCGTGCGCGATCGCACGGTCGATCGGGATCTGGCGTTCACGCTCGGCCATCGCACCGAACTCAACAGCTTCTTCACGGGGCTCGTGTCGGCCGCGTTCAACCGCAACTCGCCGCTCACGACCACGTTCCAGGTCGGCTACAACCAGTTCACCGACATTGCGCCCAACACGCAGGTCGCGGCCACCCGCGATTTCGGCAGCATGCAGATGCTGTGGGCGGGCGATGGGCGGTGGTATGGTCAGGCCAACGCGGAATACGATCGCTTTCACGCGCAGGACCGCACCTACCTCGGCCGCGGCTGGCGCTTCGGCGGTGAACTGGGATACAAGCTGCGCATCGATTACCCCGACCTGAACATCCGCCTCGTGGCCGAGCGCGGCATCTATACGCCGAGCAACAACACCGTCAATTCGCTCGCCGTCCTGCTGCCGACCGGCACGGTACCCCTGGCGTCCGAGTTCATGCCGATCACGACCACGCAATACGGCGTGATGGCCGGATTCGGCCAGGACTACCAGAACACCTACCGTCGCGCCTGGCGGCCGTATCTGGACGCCGGCTACATTCACGACAGCCAGCAGGGCTGGGGGCCCCAGGTCAACCTGGGCATCGCCGGGTCGGTCATCGGCAACGACCACGCACGCATTTACTACTCGCACGACATCACCAACGGCACTGGTGTTGCCACCACGCAGGTCGGTGTCGCCTACCGACTGTTCTACTGATATTTCGCATCCGCAAGGGAGAGCCGTACCATGAAGACCAACGCATTCAAGAAGTGGCAGCGCTTTTTCGGCGTCGCCGTCCTCGCCGTGTTGATGGCCGGTTGTTCGACGATGAACGTCGGCGACGCACCGAAGCTGCCGAAGACGGCGAGCTGGGTGATTCTGCCCATCGCCAACACGACCGAAACGCCTGATGCCGGGCAGCGCGCGGAGAGCATCGCCCAGAGCATCCTGGTGCAGAACGGCTTTACCGACCTGCACCGCTATGTGGGCGACCCCGACGGCGGCGACTCGCTGATCGGCGGCAACAACGCCCAGACCCGCGTGCGCGCACTCGCATGGGCGCGCAAGATCGGTGCCAAGTACGCGCTCTCGGGCGCGGTAACGGAATGGCGCTACAAGGTCGGCGTCGACGGCGAGCCGGTCGCGGGCGTGACGTTCGATGTCATCGACGTGTCCAACGGCAACACGGTCTGGAGCGCCACGGGCAGCCGCAGCGGCTGGAGCCGTTCGAGCCTCGCCGGCGTGGGCCAGACATTGATTCGCAATCTGCTGGCACCGCTGGCGCAACAGTAACGGAATCATCGTGAATACCGCCAATCAACAGGACGCTTCCGTCGACGCGAAGCCCAGGGTTGCCGGGCAGGTGCGACGCTCGGAGCCGTTCGGGAATGTGAGCACCTATGGCCGCCTGCTCGCACCGGCGGCGACACGCCCCGTGATGGTGTTCGAGGTCATCACGGGCATGGCGCTGGCCGTGGCCATCGCCTGGCTGCTGCATCCCCAGGATCCGCTGCTCATCGAGCTGGGCTTTCCGTGGATGTGGCTCGTCGCCCTCGTCATGGCGTTGCGATACGGCGCACTGCTCGGCGTGGTGGCGGGCCTCGTGCTCGCGGCCGCCTGGTACGGCCTGTATGGGCAGCACGGCCAGCCCTTCCCGACGATGTTCTTCACCGGCGGCTTCACGATGATCGTCGTTGGCGGACACTTCTGCGACATCTGGGGCAATCGGGCAACGCGCGCGCGCGGCATCAACACGTACCTGAACGATCGCCTCCTCGCGCTGACCAGCAATCACTACCTGCTGCGCGTGTCGCATGAACGGCTCGAACGTGACTTGCTCACCAAGCCGAGCACCATGCGCGACGCCATCACCCGGCTGCGCGAGCTCACGCTCACCGAGGACGCACCGGGCAAGGACACACCGCTGCCCAATGCGCAGCCGATGCTCGAGTTCGCCGCGCTCACCTGCCAGATCGAAACGGCGTCGCTCTTCCCCGTGCACCGCAACCGTCTCGACACGGCGGCCGTGGCCAGCGTGGGCGAAGCCTTCGCGCCCGACGAGAGCGATCCGCTCGTGCAGACCTGCCTGCGCGAAGGTCGCCTCGCGCACGTGCGCGAAGACACGACCGTGGGCGAAGACAGCGCCTACGTGGTGTGTGCGCCGTTGACCGACGGCAACGGCGAGATCAATGGCATGTTGATCGTGCGCAGCATGTCGTTCCTCGCGCTCAATCACGACAATCTGCAATTGCTGCTCGTTCTGCTGTCGTACTACGCCGACGGCGTGGCCCAGCAGGCCCCGGTGGCCAGTGTGCGCGACGAAGTCCCGGCCGCGCCCTACGACTTCGCGCTGGAGCTCGGGCGCCTGGCACGCGCCAAGCGCGAGAGCGGTATTCAATCGTCGCTGGTCGCGCTGGTGTTCCCCCGCGGCGCCAGCGGCGACTCGCTGTTCGAGCAGACGGTGCGTTCACGTCGCGCGCTCGACGCGCAATGGATCCAGTCGACGCCGCGCCATCAGATTGCCATCTCACTCATGCCGATTACCGACGACAGCGGCATCGACGGCTACCTGTTGCGCATCGAGAACGGGCTGCGCCAGCAGTACGGGCTCGATTTCCAGACAGGGCACATCGCGGTGCATACGGCGAGCGTCGACGAACGCACGCCGGGCGAAGGACTGAAAAAGCTGCTGGAGCGCTGCCAAGATCATGCTTAAGAAACTGCTGGTGGCTGTGATCGGGATCGTGGCCCTGCTCGCACAGGCGCTGGCGATCCGCACCCTGTTCGCGCCGGTCGGCGCGATCGATCCGCTACTGCTCTTCTTCGCGTGGCAGACGCTCAGCGCCGGGCTGACCGCAACGTTCGTGCGTGCGGCGCTGCCCGAGCATTATCACGGGCGAAACGGCGCGTTCTGGCACAGCTTCGCCGTCTGTCTGTTCATTCCCGTGGGTGGTCTGGTGCTGTTCCTGGGCATCATGACGATCGGCTTCGTGTTCCCCCCGCCGCGAGAGCTGGCCCGCTCGGGCGCCGTGGACCGGCCAGAGTTCGTGACGTACCTCGTCTCGCAGGTCACGCACGGCGCCGGGGCGCGCCTGCGCGCCCGTCTGCGCAACGTGCGCGGCACGAACGAGGATCGCGTGGCGGCATTGGTGTCGGTGCAGGCGCTGCCGTCGCGGGCGACCGGCGAGATCATGCGCGATCTGTTGTCCGACCCGGTGGAGGAAATCCGCCTGCTCGCCTACGGCATCGTCGACGGCGTGGAAAAGCAGATCATGCAGCGCATTTTCGATGCGCGCTCGCAGCGTGAGCGTGCCGCCAACGACGACGAGCGCGCGGAGGGAAGTCACCGCCTGGCCGAGCTGTACTGGGAGCTGATCTATCAGAATCTCGTGCGCGGCGAGGTCTACCGATTCACGTTGGGGCAGGTCGAGAAGTATGCCCGCGAAGCGCTCGCGCATCGCGAGAGCGACGCCGCCATGTGGTATCTCCTGGGCCGCTGCGCGCTGCTTCGCCGCGATCCGGACGAGGCTCAGGCTTGCCTGGAGCGCGCGGAAGCGCATCACTTCCCCGCCGACCGGCTCGTGCCCTGGCTTGCCGAAGTCGCCTTCCTCAAACATCAATACGGACGGGTCGGGCCCATGCTCGCCAGCCTCGGCAGTGGTACGTCCACACCGACGCTCAATCCCGTCATGCGTTTCTGGACCCGCTAATGCGTACATCCGAACGTCTCGCCCGGCCGGCAGACATCGCGTTGCTTCTGGAGGGCACCTTCCCGTATGTTCGCGGAGGCGTGTCGTCATGGGTGGATCAGATGATCCGCGCGTTCCCCGACCTGACGTTTGCCGTCGTGTTCATCGGCAGCCGCCGGGAAGACTACGGCGACAAGGTCTGCAAGCTGCATGACAACATCGTGCACTTCGAAGAGCACTATCTCTACGAGTTCGATGCGCCGCCCCCGGTGCGTGCCGTCGAAGGCGATGCGCAGGCGTTCGCGCAGATGGAGAAGATGCACGACATGCTGCGCCAGCGCAACGACCTGCAGGGCATCGGCAAGCTGATTCACGACGTGATCCCCATGATGGGCGACGACGGCCAGATCAGCGAGGCCAACTTCCTGCACAGCCGCCGATCCTGGGACGTCATTTCCGAGCGCTACAAGAAGTACTGTCTGGACCCCTCGTTTACCGACTACTTCTGGACCGTGCGGATCATGCACAAGCCGCTCTGGCAGCTCGCACGCATTTGCGACCAGCTGGTTCCGGCCCGGGTATATCACACCGTGTCCACGGGTTATGCGGGCTTTCTCGGCGCGCTGCTGCGCTTCAAGCACCAGCGCCCCCTGCTCGTCTCCGAGCACGGCATCTACACCAAGGAGCGCAAGATCGACCTGCTCCAGGGGCAATGGATTCGCGACAACCGCGGTCTTTTCGAGCGCGACATTTCGCGCGTCGGCTATTTCCAGGATTTGTGGGTGCGCTTCTTCGAGGCACTGGGGCGCGTCTGTTACGAAGCCGCCGACGAGATCACCGCGCTGTTCGAGGGCAATCGTCTGCGCCAGATCGCCGACGGCGCTCCCGAGCACAAGACACGCAATACCCCGAACGGCATTCCGGTGGAAAAGTTCGCGCCACTGCGCGCACGACGCCCCGCCGAAATTCCGCCCGTCGTGGCACTGATCGGTCGCGTCGTCCCCATCAAGGACATCAAGACCTTCATTCGCGCGATCTTCATCGCCAGCCGCCAGATGCCTGGCCTGCAAGGCTGGATCGTCGGTCCCGAGGAGGAAGATCCGGCTTACGCGCAGGAATGTCGCGACATCGCCGCGAGCCTTGGCATGGAAGACAACCTGCGGTTCCTGGGCTTCCAGAACGTCGCCGACATCCTGCCGCAGGTGGGCGTCGTCGCGTTGTCGTCCATTTCCGAAGCGCTGCCGCTGGTGGTGCTCGAAGCCTACGCGGCCGGTGTGCCGGTCGTCACGACCGACGTCGGATCGTGCCGCCAACTGGTCGAGGGGCTGGGCGACGAGGACCGGGCGCTCGGCGCGGCCGGCAAGGTCGTGCAGATCGCGAACCCCGAACACTTCGCCCAGGCCGTGGTGGACCTGCTCGAACCGCGGACCTGGCACGCCGCGCAACGCGCCGCGATCGCGCGCGTGGAACGTTATTACACACTCGGACAGATGCAGGACGCCTACCGTCATCTGTACGAGATGCTGCTCGCGCGCTCGGAACGCGCCACGGCAGCGGGAGGGGTCTGATGGCCGGCATTGGCTTCGAACTGCGCAAGATCCTGCGGCGCGACACGCTGACGAGCACGCTTGCGGCTTATGGCTACGCCGGCGTCATCAGCGCCGGCCCGCTGATTCTGTCGATTCTCGGCATCCTGCTCATCGGCATGATGAGCCTGGCGGTCGTTCAGCCGCCCGGTCTGATCGTGCAGTTCCAGGTGTCGGTCACTTACCTGATCGCGTTCAGCCTGGTCGTCACCGGTGTGCTGCAACTCTCCTTCACGCGATTCCTGAGCGACCGCCTTTTCGAGCGGCGTCCCGATCTGGTGCTCCCGAACTACAACGCGGTCTCGCTCGTCACGACCGTCGGCACCGGGCTCATCGGTCTGATCCTCGCGCTCACCGCGTTCCGCGACCAGTCGACGGGCTATCGCCTGTTGATGCTCGCGGGCTTCGTGATCGTGAGCAACATCTGGATCGGCGTACTGTTTCTCACCAGCGTGAAGCAGTACCGCGCCATTCTGGCGATCTTCTTCGTCGGATACGGCGTCACGGTGGTGAGCGCCGTGCTGCTCAATCGTCATGGACTCGAAGGCCTGCTCGGCGGCTTCGTCATCGGCCACCTGATCCTGCTGCTCGGCATGGGGTGCCTGATTCACCGCAACTACCGCACCGACGAGTACCTGCTCTGGCAGGTGTTCGATCGCCGTTTCTCCTACCCGTCGCTGATGTTCGTCGGGTTGCTCTTCAACCTGGGCATCTGGCTCGACAAGTTCATGTTCTGGTTCTACCCGGTGACCGGGCAGGACGTGATCGGACCGCTGCGCGCGTCGGTGATTTACGATCTCCCGGTGTTCATCTCGTACCTCTGCGTGATTCCCGGCATGGCGGTGTTCCTGCTGCGCATCGAGACCGACTTCGTGGAGTATTACGACCAGTTCTACAACGCGGTGCGCACCGGCGGCACGCTCAAGTACATCGAAGATGTCGCGCGACATGATGGTGCGCTCCGTGCGCACCGGTCTATATGAAATCCTGAAGATTCAGGCCGTGGTGACGCTGCTGATCTTCGCGTTCGGCGACCATCTGCTGCGGCTGATCGGCATTTCCGTGCTGTACCTGCCGTTGCTGCACATCGACGTGATTTCCGCGAGCTTGCAGGTGCTCTTCCTGGGCATTCTGAACATCTTCTTCTATCTCGACCGGCGCCTGACGGTGTTGGCGCTCACGTTCGCGATGGTCGTCGCCAACGGCGTGTTCACATGGGGTACGCTGATGCTGGGCCCAAACACCTACGGATACGGATTTGCGCTCGCGCTGGCGGTGGTCGTCATCGTCGCGATGCAACTGCTCGACCGGCGGCTCGACGCGCTGGAATACGAAACCTACATGCTGCAGAACCAGCACTGACGATTTGGCCTGACGTCGATATGTCCGACAAGACGATACAGCGGCCGCCCGCGCGGCGCAGCCGAGCACTGATGCGACTCGCCCGCGGCATGGCGGGCGTGTTCGCCGGCTGCTTTCTCAATGCGGCGTCGGCACAGGCGCCCTCGCCCGGGCGCATCGCGTTCTATTACGGCGAGACGATCGACCCCAGCGCATTCGCCGGATACGATCAGGCGGTGGTGGAGCCGGACAACGGCTTCGTCCCGAAGGTCGCGGAAGCTTCCGGCGCGGAACCGAAGGGCATGCGCTGGATCGCGTATGTCAGCGTGGGCGAAGTGCTGCCCTCGCGCGACTACTACAAGGCCATGCCGAAAGCCTGGCGCATCGGCCGCAACGGCGAGTGGAAATCCGAAGTCATCGACCAGTCCGCGCCGGGATGGCCGCAGTTCTTCGTCGACAAGGTTATCGCGCCGCTATGGGCCAACGGCTACCGCGGTTTTTTCCTCGACACGCTCGACTCGTACCAGCTCGTGAGCAGGACCGACGCCGAACGCGCGCGGCAGCGAGCCGGTCTGGTCGCCGTCATCAAACGCATTCATCGTCGCTTTCCGCGCGCCGAGGTCATCATGAACCGGGGATTCGAGTTGATGCCCGAAGTGCATGACGACGTCTCGGCGGTGGCCTTCGAGTCGCTTTATCGCGGTTGGGACGAGGCGCAGCGCCGCTACGTGGCCGTGTCCGACAAGGATCGCGAATGGCTGCTCGCCCGCGCCCGGGAGATTCGCGAGAACTACGGGCTTCCCGTCATCGCGATCGACTATTGCCCGCCGGACGACGTCGCATGTGCCCGACAGACCGTCAACCGCATCCGTGCCGACGGACTCGTGCCGTATGTCGGCGACGGCCATCTGATGCAGGTCAATCCGGCGTCCGCGCTGGATTGAGACCCGGCCGGGCCACCAGCGAGGCGCCAACAGGTCGCGAAGCAACAGGACAGGCAGGTAAGCGACACCGGCTCACCGCGACCGAAATGCCGGACATCCATGAGCGGAATATCAATCAGGGCAGGCACGCGCCATCGTTCGCCGAAACGGCGCATGGGGTGCCACCCGTCAATTGCCTTTAGGGGAAAGTCATGTGTGGAATCGTAGGCGGCGTTGCGCGCAGCGACGTGGTGCCGGTGCTGGTGGAAGGACTGCGGCGTCTCGAATACCGCGGTTACGACTCGTGCGGAGTCGCCGTGCTGGATGCGCAACAGAAGCTCACCCGCGTGCGCAGCGTGGCGCGCGTTGCCGAACTGCGGGCGCAGGCGGCCGAGGCTGCCCTGGCCGCGCCGCTCGGCATCGCGCATACCCGTTGGGCGACCCATGGCGCGCCGGCCACCGAAAACGCGCACCCGATCTTCTCGCGCGACCGCGTCGGGCTGGTGCACAACGGCATCATCGAGAACCATGAAGTCCTGCGCGACGCGCTGCGCGCCAAGGGTTACGAGTTTGCCAGCCAGACCGATACCGAAGTCATCGCGCATCTGGTCGATGCCCATCTGCATGGCGGCGAGCGCGGTGATCTCGTGCAGGCGGTGCGAGCGGCCATTGCGCAACTTCATGGCGCGTTTGCGATTGCCGTCGTCAGCGACGACGCACCCGGACGCCTGGTGTGCGCCCGGCAGGGATCGCCGCTCGTGATCGGCTTCGCGCCGGACGGCCATTTCCTGGCGTCCGATGCGCTTGCGCTTGCCGGGCGCTGCGATCGCTTTACCTATCTCGAGGAGGGCGACGTGGCGTTGCTTACCCCCGACACGGTGACGATCCTCGACAGTCATGGCGTCGAAGTGACGCGCGCGGTGCGCACCATGGCTGCCTATCAAGCTGAAGTCGAGCTCGGGCCTTACCAGCACTACATGCAAAAGGAGATCTTCGAGCAACCTCGCGCGATCGCTGACACGATCTCCGGCATCGCCGCGTTCTCGCCCGCCCTGTTCGGCGAGGCTGCCGCGCACGCGCTGGGTCGCGCGGAAAGCGTCCTGATCCTCGCGTGCGGCACCAGCTACTACGCCGGGCTGACGGCGAAGTACTGGCTGGAGTCGCTTGCCGGCATTCCCACGCAGGTCGAGATCGCCAGCGAGTACCGTTATCGCGAATCCGTACCCAATCCGCAAGCGCTCGTGGTGACCATCTCGCAATCGGGCGAGACCGCCGACACGCTGGCCGCGCTCAGGCACGCCCAGCATCTCGGTCACGAACACACGCTGGCGATTTGCAATGTCGCCACCAGCGCGCTCGTGCGTCAGACGGCGATGTCGTTCATCACCCGCGCGGGGGCGGAGATCGGCGTGGCATCGACCAAGGCCTTCACCACCCAGCTCGTCGCGCTGTTCACGCTGGCGGTCACACTCGGCGTGGAACGTGGCCGTATCGACGCCGACAGCGCGGCAGACTACCTCTCGCAGCTGCGCCACTTGCCGGCGGCCGTCGCAAGCGTGCTCGCCCTGGAGCCGCAACTGATCGACTGGTCGCTGAAGTTCGCCAGTGTGCCGAGCGCCCTGTTCCTGGGGCGTGGACTGCATTATCCGATCGCCCTCGAGGGCGCGCTCAAGCTCAAGGAAATCTCGTACATCCACGCAGAGGCGTATCCTGCCGGGGAGCTCAAGCACGGTCCGCTCGCCCTCGTGAGCGAGCAGATGCCGGTCGTTACCGTCGCACCCAACGACGTGCTCGTCGAGAAGCTGAAATCCAACATGCAGGAAGTGCGTGCGCGCGGCGGCGAACTTTTCGTGCTGGCCGACGACGACATGAAAATGAGCAGCGGGCAGGGCATTCGTGTCATTCGCATGCCGGAGCACTATGGCAACCTCTCGCCGGTGCTTCACGTGGTGCCGCTGCAACTGCTGGCCTATCACACCGCGTGCGCGAGGGGCACAGATGTGGACAAACCGCGCAATCTGGCAAAATCCGTCACCGTCGAATAGGCAACGCACATCGTGCCTGGAACGCAACACATGAACAATTCCGGAACCATTCTCGTCACGGGCGGCGCAGGCTACATCGGCTCGCATACGTGCGTCGAACTGCTCTCGCACGGCTATGACGTCGTCATCGTCGACAATCTGGTCAACAGCCACCGCGAGTCGGTGGTCCGCGTCGGCGAACTCGCCGGCCGCGCGCCTGTTTTCATCGAGGGAGACGCCTGCTCGAAGCCGTTGCTTGCCGACCTGTTCGCGCGCTTCCGCTTCACCGGCGCGATTCACTTCGCAGCCCTCAAAGCGGTGGGCGAATCGGTGGAAAAGCCCGTCGAGTACTACCGCAACAACCTCGACAGCCTGCTGGCGCTGGTCGAGACGATGCGGGACTTCAACGTCAAGGATCTCGTCTTCAGCTCGTCGGCCACGGTCTACGGCAACCCCGCGTCCGTTCCGATCGATGAGTCGTTCCCGCTATCGGCAACGAACCCGTACGGGCAGACGAAGCTCATGGCGGAGACCATCCTCAACGACGTCGCGGCGGCCGACCCGGCCTGGCGTATCGCGTTGCTGCGTTATTTCAATCCCGTGGGGGCGCATGAGAGCGGGCGCATCGGCGAAGACCCCGTGGGCGTGCCGAGCAACCTGATGCCGTTCGTCGCGCAGGTAGCGATCGGCAAGCGCCCCGCGGTGAACGTGTTCGGCGGCAACTGGAACACACCGGACGGCACGGGCATCCGCGACTACATCCACGTGGTCGATCTCGCCCGCGGTCACCTGGCCGCGCTGGCATCGCTCCAGCGGCTCAACCGGGGCTTCACGGTCAACCTCGGCACCGGGCGCGGCTATTCCGTGCTGGAGGTGATCAAGGCATTCGAAGCGGCCAGCGGACGCCCGGTGCCGTTCAAGGTGACCGAGCGCCGCCCGGGCGACATCGAGAGTTGCTATGCGGCGACCGATCTGGCCCGCACCCTGCTGGGATGGGAAGCCGAGTACGGCATCGATCGCATGTGCGCCGACCATTGGCGCTGGCAGATGCAGAACCCGGACGGCTATCGGTAAGCCGCGCTTCCGAAGGCGCTGAACGCAAAAAAGCCGGATGTCGTGAAGACATCCGGCTTTTTCGTTTTGCCGAACCCGACGCCGGCGGGCCGCGATGTGCGGATGTCGCACCGATGCCGATAGATGGCGTCCCCTAGGGGATTCGAACCCCTGTACTCACCGTGAAAGGGTGATGTCCTAGGCCTCTAGACGAAGGGGACGGAGACCGTCATTCGTTTGGTGGAGGTAAGCGGGATCGAACCGCTGACCTCTTGCATGCCATGCAAGCGCTCTCCCAGCTGAGCTATACCCCCGCGCGAAGAGGCGTGACTATAGCGCGTTTGAACGCGGTGGGCAACCGCTTTCGTCCTTGCGCGCTACCCAGGCGCCATCGGCGGGCCGTTCACCGGACGCGTTTGTCGTCACGCGACGCGAGTAGAATCGCATCGCGCGGCCGCGTGCCGCGACTTTTGACGGGACATCCTCATGAAGAAAGTGGTTGCACTGGCACTGACGGTCGCCGCGAGCTGGGCACACGCCGAGCGCGTCGGCGACGTCAGTACCGCATTCAAGTTGTTGGGGCCGGATCACAAGATCGTCGTGGACGCCTACGACGACCCCAGGGTACCAGGCATCACATGCTACGTCTCGCGCGCCAAGACCGGCGGCGTGAAAGGCATGGTCGGACTGGCCGAGGACAAGGCCGAAGCGTCGATTGCCTGCCGCCAGGTCGGACCGGTCGCCTTCGGCAAGCCACTCCCGCACGAGGAAGAGGTCTTCTCCGAAGGGCTGTCGCCGCTGTTCAAGAAGCTGCGCGTGGTGCGCATGGTCGACAAGACGCGCAACACGCTCGTCTACCTCACCTATTCCGACAAGCTCATCGACGGGTCGCCGCAGAACAGCATCACCGCCGTTCCCATCGATCGCGCCACACCGATTCCCACGAAGTAGCCGACGGCGCACGCGCCGGGCGGGAGCGGACCGCCACCTGCGTCACGCGCGCGGCAACCCGAATCGCTTCAACTTCCGATACAGCGTGTTGCGGCTCACGCCGAGCCGGCGCGCCGCGGCGCTCACCTGTCCCTGGCAGGCGTCGAGCGCGGCGCGCAGCGCCTGGCGCTCCGCAGCCTCCAGCGGCGCTTCGAGCTCCCGTGCCGCCTCGTCGCGCCCGAGCCGCGAAGTGTCCGTCTCTCGCAATTCATCCGGAAGGTCGCCCAGCGCGATCACACCGTTCTCGCATAGCGCCACGAGCGTGCGGATGACGCTGCGCATCTGACGCACATTGCCGGGCCACGCATAGGCGCAAAGGCGCTCCTGCGCTTCGTGCGTGAGCGCGATGCGGCCTTGCGCGTGCGTTTGCGAGAGCAGATGGAAGATCAGTTCGCGCTTGTCCTCACGCTCGCGCAGCGGCGGCACGCTGACTTCCAGACCGTTCAGCCGGTAAAAAAGGTCCTCGCGAAACTGGCGCTCGACAATGCGCGCCGGCAAGTCGCGATGCGTCGCGCTGAGCACGCGTATGTCGAGCGGCACCGGTTCGCCGCCGCCCAGCGGCATCACCATGCGCTCTTCCAGCACGCGCAGCAGGCGGGTCTGCATGGCAAACGGCATGTCGCCGATTTCGTCGAGAAACAACGTGCCGCCGTTGGCCTGCCACAGCTTGCCGTTCATGCCCTCCTTGCGCGCACCGGTGAAGCTTCCGCCCACATAACCGAAGAGCTCGCTCTCGATCAGCGACTCGGGAATCGCCGCGCAATTGAGGGCAACGAACGGTCCGTTCGCCCGGGCGCTCGCCGCATGAACGGCGCGGGCGAAGACCTCCTTGCCGCTTCCGGTCTCGCCGCGGATCAGTATGGGCACGTCATGCGCGAATACGCGGCACGCCCGCGCAAAGGCTTGCGCGAGCGCCGGGTCGGCGAACGGTTTCGCCGCCTTGCGCTGCGCGACGCCAGGGACCTCGTGGCTGCGACGCGGCCCACGCACTGCCGCGCGCGAGGGCGCCCGCACCATGGCCAGCAACAGCTCGCTCGTATGGGTGCGAATCGGCCAGCACGTGTTCGGCGCGGGGTGCCCCTGCGCGAAGAGCGAATCGAGCGTTGGCGCGAACCACCGGTCGATGCGCGAGCCCACGATTTCCCCGCGCGTTGCACCCAGGCGATTGAGTGCGCTTTGGTTCGCGGCGAGCACACGCCCCGTGTCGTCGAAAGCGATCAGCGCCTGCGCGAAGCCGCCGAGGTGATCGGCCTGCTCCTGCAATTGCAACAGCCATTCGTCGCGATACTGCTGGAAGAAATACTCGCTCTCCACGACCTTGGCGCTCAGGTTCACGAGGGCCAGCGTGTGGAATTGGCTCTGCCGGGTAACGTCAGCGCTCGTGGACGACACGTCGATGACGGCGAGCAGCTCGCCCTGCGGCGCGAAGACCGGGCTCGCGGTACACGTGAGCGAGGTATGCAGCGCGCGGAAGTGGTCCTGCCGGCAAATGATCACGGGCGCACGCTCCACCAGGCACGTGCCAATGCCATTGGTGCCCTCGCTCGACTCGCTCCAGTCCGCACCCGGCCAGAGGCCCGCACGATGGAAAGCGTCGCGCGAACGGTCGTGCAGGCGGGAGTCGACGATCACGCCGTCCGGGCCGGTCAGCAGTACGGCCTGATCGGGGTGCGTCAACTGGCGTTGCAGGCGTTCGAGCACGGGCATCGACACGTGACGCAGGCGCTCCATCGCATGGCGTCGCTCGCGCAGCTCCGATGACGCGAGCACACGCGGCGCCATGCGCGCGCCGGGATCGAGTGCGTGTTCATCGAGGCAGCGGCGCCATGAACTGGCGATGTTCGGATCCGTCGCAGCAACCGCTGACGTCGCATCGCCCTGCACGACGTTGAGCACGCGGCGCGCGTGCGCGAATTCTGGAGTGGCTGGCATTGGTCGTCTCCCCCTGCCGGATGGTCGCGTAGTCGTTCCCGAAGCATCCCCCATGCCGAGGCCGAGCGCAATGCGGGAAATCAATCGCGTGGCGTGCGGCGATTGGCTGTTCCACGGACGTGACACGTAGTGTCATGAGAGGTGACACCACTGTCACGGATCCGATACACGTCGACCGCTCGAATATCGGACAAGGCTCGTCGGCGCGAGGCTCGGCGCCGATGGCCCGCGAATTGCTTGGGCGTGGCGCGTGGCCGATGCGCCGCCACCGACACCACAATATCCGGAGACACGACATGCGATACGCCCCGCCCGGCACGCCCGGCGCCCTGCTGTGCCTGCAACCGCGTTATGAAAACTACATTGGCGGCAAGTTCGTCCCGCCGGTGGAAGGACGCTACTTCACCAACACGTCGCCGGTCACTGGCAGCGTGATCGGCGAATTCCCCCGCTCGAGCGGGGCCGACGTCGAGCTCGCGCTCGATGCCGCGCATGCGGCGGCGCCCGGGTGGGGCAAGACGTCCGTTCAGGCGCGCTCGCGCGTCTTGCTGCAGATCGCGGACAGGCTCGAAGAAAATCTGGAGCGTTTTGCCGTCGCCGAGACCTGGGACAACGGCAAGCCGGTGCGCGAAACGCTCGCTGCGGACATGCCGCTTGCCATCGATCATTTCCGCTACTTCGCCGGCTGCATCCGCGCACAGGAAGGCACGGCAGCCGAGATCGACGCGCACACGGCGGCCTATCACTTTCATGAACCGCTCGGCGTCGTCGGCCAGATCATCCCGTGGAACTTCCCGCTGCTGATGGCGGCGTGGAAGCTGGCCCCGGCGCTGGCGGCGGGCAACTGCGTCGTGCTCAAGCCGGCCGAACAAACGCCGCTCACGATCACGCTGTTCGCTGAACTGGTCGGCGATCTGCTGCCGTCGGGTGTGCTCAACATCGTCCAGGGCTACGGTCGGGAGGCCGGCGAAGCGCTTGCGACGAGCCGCCGCATCGCGAAGATCGCCTTCACGGGATCGACGCCCGTGGGGGGACAGATCCTGGCAAATGCTGCGGCCAACCTCATCCCCAGCACGGTGGAGCTCGGCGGCAAGTCGCCGAATCTCTTCTTCGACGACATCATGAAAGCCGAGCCGGAATTCATCGAGAAGGCCGCCGAAGGGCTCGTGCTGGGATTCCTGAATCAGGGGGAAGTGTGCACGTGCCCGTCGCGCGCCCTCGTGCAGGAATCGATCTACGAGCCCTTCATGGAAGTGGTGATGGCGCGCGTCGCGCGCATCAAGCGCGGCGACCCGCTCGACACGGAGACGGCGGTCGGTGCGCAGGCGTCGCAGCAGCAGTTCGACAAGATCCTCACGTACCTCGATCTCGCACGCAAGGAGGGCGCGCAGGTGCTCACCGGCGGCGGCATCGAGATGCTGGACGGTCCGCTCGCCTCGGGCTACTACATTCAGCCGACGCTGCTCAAGGGCGAAAACCGCATGCGGGTGTTCCAGGAAGAGATCTTCGGGCCGGTCGTTGGCGTAACGACGTTCCGCGACGAAGCCGAAGCGCTCGCCATTGCCAACGACACCGAGTTCGGCCTGGGCGCCGGCGTGTGGACGCGCGACATCAACCGCGCCTATCGCGTGGGTCGCGCCATCCAGGCCGGACGCGTGTGGACGAACTGCTATCACCTCTACCCGGCCCACGCGGCGTTCGGCGGCTACAAGAAGTCCGGCATCGGTCGCGAGACGCACAAGATGATGCTCGACCACTACCAGCAAACGAAGAACCTGCTGGTGAGCTACGGCACGCAGCCGCTCGGCTTCTTTTGAGTACCGCCTCTATTCGGCGTTGCGTTTGCAGCAGATCAAGGACGCATCGCGCCTGCGGTGCGATGCTGTCCTCAACATCCGCGAATGAATCCGACATCGTCCGGCGTTGGCGTCCGGCCCCGCATGGCCTGACACGCGCGACGGTACGCCGTTCACGGAATCGACAAGGAGCACGACCATGAGCACGACCTTCTTCATCCCCGCAGTCAACATGATGGGCATCGGCAGTCTCGACGAGGCGATTGCCGCGCTGCGTCAATACCCTTTTCGCCGCGCGTTGATCGTGACCGACGCGGGACTCGCCAAGGCCGGTGTTGCCGGGAAAGTGTCGAAGCTGCTGGCGCAGCAGGACATCCAGTCGGTGATTTTCGATGGCGCGAAGCCCAACCCCACGGTGGGCAACGTGGAAGCCGGCCTCGCACTGCTCCGGCAGCATCAGTGCGACTTCGTGATCTCGCTCGGCGGCGGCTCGCCGCACGACTGTGCGAAGGGCATTGCCTTGTGTGCGACCAACGGCGGGACGATTGCCGACTACGAGGGCGTCGATCGCTCGAAGAAGCCGCAGTTGCCGCTCGTCGCCATCAATACGACGGCCGGGACGGCAAGCGAGATGACGCGCTTTTGCATCATCACGGATGAAAAGCGCCACGTGAAAATGGCGATCGTCGATCGCAACGTGACGCCGCTGCTGTCGGTCAACGATCCCGCGTTGATGGCGGCCATGCCCCCAGGGCTGAGTGCGGCCACCGGCATGGACGCCCTCACGCACGCGACCGAAGCCTACGTCTCGACGGCCGCGACACCGATCACCGACGCCTGCGCACTGAAGGCCGTGACGCTGATCTCACAGAACCTGCGGCGCGCCGTATCGCACGGTGACGACATGACGGCGCGCGAGAACATGGCGTATGCGCAGTTCCTTGCGGGGATGGCATTCAACAATGCATCGCTCGGCTATGTTCATGCGATGGCGCATCAGCTCGGAGGCTTCTACGATCTGCCGCACGGAGTTTGCAACGCCGTGCTGCTGCCGCACGTGGAGGAGTTCAACGCGAGCGTGAGCGCCGGCCGCCTGAAGGACATCGCCCGGGCCATGGGCGAGAAGGTCGATGGTCTGAGCGACGAAGCGGGCGCCAAGGCCGCGATTGCCGCGATTCGCCGCCTGTCGAAGGACATCGGCATTCCGGCGGGTCTGACCGAGCTCGGCGCGAAGCAGGAAGACATTCCGACGCTGGCGGCCAACGCGATGCAGGACGCGTGCGGCTTCACGAACCCGCGGCGAGCCGAACAGGCCGAAATCGAGGAGATTTTCCGGCGGGCGTTCTGATCAAGGAGCCCCCCGCCTCTTCGCGTTCCATGCCCCCGAGTCACCGCCGTTTCCGTGACTCGTGTTGTGACACCTTGCGAGCGTATCCCATTGCCGTCGGATGCGTTTCGATACGTTTCGAGCGTAGACGCATTCGACGAATTATTCGGAAGTTACTGAAACTCAAGGCCCGGCGCTGCTGCGATGATGAAATTGGCCACGGGACCGGCCAATTCACACACTTCTACGGAGGTTCTCTATGAGCGCCAAAGACGGTACGAAGACAGGTGGGGACGGTAAATGGGGCGGACTCGACATTCCGAAATCGCTGGCGCGTGAAGGGCATGTCGTCTGGTTTTATGAGCACAACCGGTATCTGGGCTTGGAGTGGGACGAACTGGCGGGCGAAATCAAGAAGGCGCATGTCGCGAATCCCGAGAACGCCATTTACTTCGATACGTTCGCGCACGCGGTTGTCGCCTCGGACCGCCTGGTGAGCCCGAGTCTCGTTCTCTACTCGCCCGGCAAAGGGCTCCGTCCACAGGTGAAGGGCTGACGATAGCGGCAAGTTCATCGGGTTGACCGGGAAGGGTCACGCGAATCGCGTGGCCCTTTTTTCGTTCGGCTGCGTCGATACGCCGCGCGCGTTTTCTTTCGGCGTCGATACGTTTCGAGTGTCGACGCGTCGGAAAAATGGATTCAGACGTTGCTGAAACTCAAGGCACGGCACTGCTGCGATGATGAAATTGGCCACTATGGGCCAATCAACCCTCCTTTCATGAGGAACATCTATGATCGTCGGAAACGGAACGAAAGCAGGCGCTGGCGGCGACTGGGGCGGGCTCGATATCCCTAAGTCACTGGCACGCGAGGGACACGTCGTCTGGTTCTATCAGCACAGGCGATATCTCGGCCTGGAATGGGATGAGTCGGCCGGAGAAATCAAGAAGGCTCATGTGGCGGACTCGGAAAACGCCATCTACTTCGACAGCTTCGCGCACGCCGTCGTCGCCTCGGATCGCCTGACCAGCCCCAGCCTGGTGCTCTACTCGCCGGGCCGGGGAATGCCAGTCAAGGTGATGGGATAACGGAAGCGGAGGATATGGGCCCGCTCTGGGAGCGGGCCGTCGAGCGTGTTGGCGTTGCGCTAACGAGCGGGCGCCCGGCGCGCCGATGCGGGTACGCGGCATCGTCTGGCCGGTCGCCGGCGTATCGTGTGGGTGTAGGACGGTTCCGATTGTGATTGGACCGGCCGGTGCCGGCGCGATCTCAGGATGGTCGGGATCGGCATTGAGCAGTACGGCATTCGCGGAGGAGCGGAAAGAAACCATGCGAATCGCGAAACCGGCGTTGCCGTGCGGGGTTGGGCCTCCACCGTCATTGCAGGCGTAAGGCGAGCAAGCGGGCGATGGTCAGGATGGCCGAGAAGCCCGCGCCCGCGGCGCGCGTGGAAGGGCAAAAGAGGCGAAGGGACGCAAGGGCAGAAGGGGCAAGTCGAAGTCATCTGGAATCGACTTGCCGCGAGCGTGGCCCCATTGCGAGCGCCGCTTCGAACGACTTTCATGGCGGCGAATGCCGCTCGCGTCCGGGCGCTGCGCCTGTGCAGCCCCGACGCCAACGTTGGCATTGGAAACGCCATGCCCAGAACTGAAGGCGAATATCCCGGCAAGCGCCGCGTATAGACGCGCCACATTGAAGTGTCAGAGAGGGGACGGGAGGAAAAACGACGCTCAGCCGGCCATACAACAAACACCTGTATTGGCCCAGTGAATTCCTGCTCACGCCATAATGGACGAAAAGACGATGAGCACGAAGATGGACGAAGACATCAAGCGATGGACGGCGAAGCGCAAGAGCGCCCTGGTGCTGGACATCATCCAAGGCAAAACGGCGGTGGCGGAAGCCAGTCGCGCTTATGACCTGTCGCCTTCCGAGGTTGAGAACTGGGTCGACGACGGCAAGCGGGGTATGGAGAACGCGCTACGGGCCAATCCACTGGATCTGAAAGGGCAGTACGAACGGCAGATCAAGGAATTGCAAGAGGCGTATGGCGAAGCGATGCTGGAGCTGCGCGCCCGAAAAAAATTGCGGTCCCTGCTGGGCGAGGACGACAAGTGATCGAGACGATCCGCCAGGGACTGCAAGTTGACGGTATTACCGTCTCGATCTCGAAGCTGTGCCGTTGGTTCGAGGTGCCGCGTCGCACCGTGTATTACCGGCCGGTTAAGTCTGCACCGAAGGTTCAGGCGCGTTTTTCCGAACCGATCAAAGCACTGATTGAGGAATCGCCGTCGTTCGGCTACCGGACCGTGGCGCACCTGCTGGGGTTCAACAAGAACACGGTGCAGCGGATCTTCCAGTTGAAGGGCTGGCAGGTTCGCAAGCGACCGATTGGCTTCCGCCCTCGCGTTCAAGCGATGCCGTCGGTCGCCACCGCACCGAACGAGCGATGGTCAACGGATATGTGCCGCGTCTGGGCCGGTCGCGACGGTTGGGCTACGTTGGCGCTGGTGATCGACTGCCATACGCGTGAACTACTGGGTTGGCGCCTGTCGCGCAGCGGCAAGGCCAGCACTGCCTCGAGCGCGTTGGAGCATGCGCTGATTGCCCGGTTCGGGACACTCGGACGGGTGCCAAAGCCATTCCTGCTCCGCAGCGACAATGGCCCGGTCTTTACGAGCCGCGATTACACGGCATTGGTGCGCCGTTACGGGTTGCGGCAGGAGTTCATTACGCCGCACTGCCCGCAGCAAAACGGCATGGTTGAGCGCGTGATCCGCACGCTCAAAGAGCAATGCGTGCATCGCCATCGGTTCGAGACGCTGCAACATGCCAGCCGCGCGATTGCCGACCGGAATATGGATTGGAACGCAAACACGAGGCACCACATCGCCTCGATGTTGGTGGAAGTTGCCGAGCTCAGCACGACACCTACGCCTACGACGGAAGCTGAGGAATCACAACAAGCCGGCGATCGTCGTGTAGCGCTTGAGCGGCGAGCACTTTTTGTAGAACAGGCCGCATGATGTAGAACAAAAAGAAAACGGGTCCCATCTCTGGGACCCGCTTCGGTATTGGTGCCGGCTGCAGGACTCGAACCCGCCACCTGATGATTACAAATTTCCTTGCAAAACAATAGGTTACTGATAATTCAGGGAAAAAGACAGTAACACCGAAAAACAAAAAGAACTTTAGATTCAGTAGCTTAGAGAAGTGCAGAGAAATGGGGACGAACTTACTTGTGTACCGCTCGTGTACTGCACATCCGGGCATGGTCCATCAGACCTGAGACGCAATGGGGCCGGGCGCTCCCCTTGCGCCCGACTGAACCAGGTTTGACTCCTGCTCGACAGGGATGGGACTCTTCCAGATGCGTCACTACGAGCGCAACAGCTGCCCCCTGTGAACGCCTGGCAGCCGGCCTTCAAGCGCGAGCAAGACACGCACCTAAGGACAGTGTCGCTGCTCGACAGGTGTCTATCCATCGCGAAATCAAAATTAAAAGTTCCTTACTTTTTCGAT
Organism: Pandoraea sp. CB10b_02; assembly: GCF_002216225.1. Classification (NCBI taxonomy): domain Bacteria; kingdom Pseudomonadati; phylum Pseudomonadota; class Betaproteobacteria; order Burkholderiales; family Burkholderiaceae; genus Pandoraea; species Pandoraea sp. CB10b_02. Next base: position 990 of record NZ_NJGW02000020.1, on the reverse strand, counting down.
GGAATGAGGTAGCAACACGTAAAACCTATGGCACTAAAGTCTCAAATCGCACAATCACGGTCGCTAGCAATGAATCGAAGCCTGGCGTGGCGTAGCCGGAAAATCAACGCGAAGCATCCAACCCACGCATCCGTCGCCAAACAGCCCGTGCTTGAGCTGGCGCCACCTTGCCCTTCAACTTTGAGTTCTCCAAAGCCAATCCCCAGGTTTTCTCATCGGCTTGCTCGATAAACGCGCGAAACTGCTTAACATTATCAGGCGTAAGTCTTCCTTCCGCAGCTCGAAAACACTTCGCCAACGGTTCCGCCATTAGTCGAGGGACCGAAAAGAGTGATGCTACCGCCGCCTCTGGCGTGTTCACGCCGTGTTGTATGTATGCAGGTAACATGAGTGCATCCATACTCTGCTCATTAATCTCACCTTTACCACCCAGATTCCAACCGCGGATATATGCGTGAGCCCCCCAGGATATCGTCTGCGACACCTTTGTAAAAAGATAGGTGCCAGCACTGCGAAGCTGGTCGACCTCGTTTCCCTGAAACTCAGGCGCCAGCTCTCGAACCGTCTTGCCGCCAATCCAACCTTCTACGACACGAGCGACTGCCGACACATCCATGAGGCCACGACCTTTTCCAAGCGCAAGCTCCAACTCCGGCAACCAAGCTAACGCCGAGACCAAATGTGCCAAGGAGTCCGCTCCACCTCGAAGCACCGCTTGAGGCCCCGCTGATAGAACTGAATCCCCTGGAATTTTTGCGTAAAGCTCATCGAAACTAAATGAACCAAACCCCGTTGTATCTGCAATTTTCAGATAGGCCGTTGGCTTACCGGCGATCTCACTCAAATATCGCGCGGCAAGATCACGAAGCGCTCGACGCTCTTCCCGACCAGGTGGAGTTGCCCCTGTAACTCAGGACACGTGGACACCGTTAGGTTGATGACGCCGCTGCTCGCCTGAACTCGCGAGGCGAGCGGTATTTCAGGGCTTTG